>CAZAGL010000011.1:0-19056 GCA_964484435.1 uncultured Caulobacteraceae bacterium | reverse complement strand
TTTCGCCTTCCAACGGATATTTCCGCAGCATATCGACATGGAGTTGAATGGTGGCCCTCCGCCAATCCTTGCACCGCCCCGGCAATGCAGATCTGATTGACCATCTTGGCCAATTGGCCGCTGCCGCTCGGCCCGATCCGCACTATGGCGGCTGCATAGGTCGAAAGCCAGGCGCGCGCTGCATCCAGCGCCGCCTCTTCGCCGCCGGCCATGATCGTCAAACGGCCCGCCTGTGCACCCGCTTGCCCCCCCGAAACGGGCGCATCCACGAAGGCGCAGCCAAGGGCGCGCAATTGCCCGGCCAGTCGGCGCGCCAGATCCGCCGATGTAGTGGTGTGATCCACCCAAATCGTCCCCGGCCTAAGGCGCGGCATGGCCCCAGCGTACACCTCCTCCAGATCGCGATCCTGGCCAACACAGGTGAATACCGCCTCCACCTCGCCGGCCAGCTCCGCCACATTGGCGCAGACCTGCCCGCCATGGGCCTTGGCCCAGGCCATGGCTTTTGCGCCACCGCGATTATGCACGAACAGCTCGTGCCCCGCTTTGGCCAGATGGCCGGCCATCGGCCAGCCCATAGCCCCCAGCCCGATAAAACCCAGCCGGCTCATGGCATTTGCCATTGGCCAGGCGCGCAGCCATAGCGCCCCTGATAATAGGTCAGGCCATCGCCACCGCGCGCGGAAAACGCCTCCACCTCCCCGACAAGGACGATGTGATCGCCCAATTCGATCCGCTGCACGGCGCGGCAATCCAAAAACGCCAAGCCGCCTTCCAGTTGCAGGCCCGATGCATCCGGCGTGCGCGCCGCCTCGTTTGGCCAGGCATTGCTTCCCGGCTCCGCGAAGCGCACGGCCAAATCCCGTTGCCCCGCCGCCAGCACATTGAGGCCAAAGCGCGGGGTTTCCAGGAAGATCTGGCCCCGTTCGGAAAAGCAATCCAGGCACCACAGCACAAGGCGCGGGGCCAGGGACACCGAGGTAAACGAATTGATCGTCAGCCCCGTCGGCCCGCCTGGGCCGATGGCCGTGACGACAATCACACCCGTGGCAAAACAGCCCAAGGCTTGGCGGTATTCTAGAGGGGAAGGGCCCGATTCGCGCATGCAACCTCCAGAATGCCCGGCTTGGCAACTGCCTGTTAAGCGGCGTTATGCATATTCGCCACCGAAAAGAAGGCGAAGACGTCCATGGCCACCGCAAAAACCGCGCCCGTCGTCATCAAAAAAGTAAAAAAAGTGGTGGGCGGGGGCCATCATGGCGGGGCCTGGAAGGTGGCCTATGCCGATTTCGTCACCGCGATGATGGCCTTTTTCCTGCTGATGTGGCTGATCAACACCACCACGCCCGAACAGAAGCGCGGCATCGCCGATTATTTCGCGCCGGCCAGCGTCTCGCAATCCACCAGCGGTTCGGGCGGCCTGCTGGCCGGCACGGCCTTGGCCGAGGAAGGCGTGCGCCATAATCAGGGCGCGCCGATCGATCGCATCGCCCCGCGCACCACGCCCTCGCCATCCAGCGATCAGGCCGAGGCCAGCGCCGCAACCGCCGCGACGGCCGGGGAATCCGAAGACGAGATCGATGCCGCCAAGCGCCGCGAAGACGCGGATTTTGAACGCGCCGAGGTCAGCATCCGCCAAGCCATGCAGAATTTGCCTGATTTTGCTGAGTTATCCAAACAGGTGCTGATCGAAAACACCCCCGAGGGCCTGCGCATCCAGATCATCGATCAAGAAGGCCGCTCGATGTTCGCCGCCGGCCAGACCGAGCCGAATGAGCGCGCGCGCCGGCTGTTGAAGGCCATCACCGGCCCCATCCTGCAATTGCCCAATCGGCTATCCATCAGCGGCCACACGGATGGCAATGGCACGGAAATCAATTCCAACTGGGATATTTCGGCGGGGCGGGCCAATTCCACGCGGCGCATTCTGCAGCAAAACGGCTTTCCCGCCGATCGCATCGCGCAAATTTCGGGCAAGGCCGATTCTGACCCCCTATTTCCCGATGATCCGAGCCTTCCGGGCAATCGCCGCATCTCCATCACGCTATTGCGTGAAGCACCGGTTTTGCCGCCTAACACCGAATTGTAAGCGCCGGCCCGCCCTGGCGCTTGACGCGCGCGCCGGCTGCGCGGACGATCGCCTTTCCCAGGCAGAAAAGCGCGCGCGGGTGTGACCAAGCATTTCTCATCCAGCCCCTTACGATTTTATCTCACGGCCCCCGCGCCTTGCCCGTATCTGCCTGCTTTGCAAGAACGCAAAGTATTCACCAGCCTCGATCGCCATGATGCCGTCGCGCTCAACAACGCGCTGACGCATGCGGGCTTTCGCCGCTCTCAAAACATCGCCTACCGGCCGGCCTGCGAGGCCTGCCAGGCCTGCCAATCCGCGCGCATCTGCGCCCTCGAATTCAACTCCTCGCGCCGGTGGCGCAGGGTTTTGGCGGCCAATGGCGATTTGGTGCGCGCCCGCAAGGGGGCCATCGTCAGCCCCGAGCAATTCGCGCTGTTGCAGCGTTATCTCAACGCCCGCCATGCAGACGGCGGCATGGCGGGCATGAGCTTTGGCGATTTCGCCAGCATGGTCGAAGATACGCTCGTGCATACTCATATCGTGGAATATCGCCCGGCGGCGGGGCCGCTCGCGGGAAAGCTGATGGCGGCCGCTCTCGTCGATGTGCTGCGCGATGGGCTATCTTTGGTCTATAGCTTTTTCGATCCCGATTTCGCGGCCCGCAGCCTTGGCTCCTTCATCATCCTCGATCATGTGCGCCAGGCCCAATTGGCCCGGATCGATTATGTATATATCGGCTATTGGATCTCAGGCAGCGAGAAGATGGCCTATAAGGCCGCCTTCCGCCCCCTGGAATTGCTGCAAGACGGGGCCTGGCGGCGCGCACATGCGCATCTTGATAGCGAGCCTTAGCAGCGCTTGGGCCTATTTCGGCTTTCGCACCGCATCGAGCAGATCATCGAGCGGAGAGCGCGTTTGGGCCGGCGGGCGATTGGGATCGGCCGGAGCCTCCGGCGCGGGCTTGGGTTTGGTGCCCAACAGGCCACCAACGAGATCGCCAATGCCCTGGCCGCCCTGCAAGGCCGCCTGAACCTGCTGCTGGAGCAAGGCCTGCGCGGCCCCAGCCAGATCGGGGCTGAATTGCAACTTGGCCCACGGCCCCTTGACCACGAACGGCACACCCAATCCGGCCACGGTGGCATTGCCGCCCTGCCCCTCAACATTGCTGACCGCGCGCGGCGTGACGCGCAGATCCACCGTTTGCTTGCCCAGATTGATCAATCCCGCGCCGGACATGCGCAGAAACGGTGCCGTCAGGCTGATATCGTCACTGGCGGCCACCCCATCCTTGATGACAAAATTGGCAGAAAACGCGCCAAAATCGGTCGATGCCGCCGGGCCCAACGCCCCACCGGACAAGGCCGCGCGCACCGTGCGGGCAATCTCCCCGAGGCTGAACCCCTTGATCTCGCCATTGGCCAATTGCATGGAAAATGCCCCGCTCAGGCTTTTCATCAGCGCCGCTTGGCTGCGCCCTTCGCCCGCCACATCGATGATGAGATTGGCCTTTCCGGCCAATCGATCCATGCCGATGGCATCGCCCAGGAAGGGCAACGCCTCGATCCCAGTCACATTGAGGCTTTGGCGCAGTTTCGGCATGACCCCGCGCGCATCCAGCAACAGTCGGCCGCTGCCATGGCCGCCATAGAGGCTCATGTCTTTGAGCCGGGCATCGAGCACGCCGTCGACCATGCTGAGGTCAAGGGCCGCGCGCTCCATATGCATTTTCTGGAAGATCAGCGCGCTGGTGCGCAAAGACATTTCGGCGTCAAAGCCCTTGAGGCCGGAAAAATCCATCGGCGCGTCGCTCCAGCCGCTTTGCACATCCACGCCGCGCTTGGCATCGGCGCTTGCCGCATAGGTGTTGAGATTGAGCGCGTTGAGATCGAGGCTGGCCATCAATTTGGGGCGCGGCCCGCTGGTGAGCAGCGCCAGGTCCCCTTTGCCACGGATGGCATCCAGCTCCAGATCGCCGCCGCGCAGCCGCACCGCGCCATCGGCGATGCTGAGATCCCCATCGATCGCAAACGGCAAAAAGCCGGGCCCTGGCCCCATCGGCGCGCCAGCCCAGGCCGAGAGCCTGCGAAAGCTTTCGCCCTTGAGATTGACCGCGCCATCGATCTGGCCGGTTTTGGTATCCAAAACGCCATCGAGCGCCCCCACAGCCGGCCCCTCGCTGAGCGTGAGCTGGATCGGCGTGCGCCCCTGCTGCAAAAAGGCGCGCGGCGCGGCAAAGCGCAGTTCCGAGCTGGCGCGCTCGCCGCGATAGGTGAAGCCGCCCTTGAGATTGAGCGGCGAATCCAGATTGGCCAAGGAGGCGGCGATATCGATCTTGCCGATATCCAGCTGGCTTTTGTCCTGCTGACTGGCAAAGGTGACATGGCCATCGACGATCCGCACATCCCCAAGGCTCAGCGCCTTGATTTGCGGGGCCTTGCCAGGATCCTGCGGCGCGATTGGGGTGAGCAGCCAATTGGGATGGCCCATCGCATCCACTTCCAGCGCCAGTTTCGGCTGGTTCAGCTCCAGGCGCTTGACGCGCACATCGCCCCGGATCAGGGGCAGCAATTCCACCCCCAAAGCCACCGATTCTATTTCCAGCAGGCTTTTGGCCACACCGCCAGGCACATTGGCGAGGCGCACCTTGCGCGCTTCCACGCCCAAATTCGGATAAATTAGCACCCGGATCGGCCCCTCGATGGCCACTTGGCGGCCCGTGGCCGCTTCGACCCCGCGCTCCACCTGGGTGCGGATCTCATTTTTCGGGAACAGAAACACGATGGCCAATAGGGCGGCGATGGCCAAGCCAGCAATCCCGGCCAAAACAATGAGGAATGCGCGCATGATAAGCCCCGTTCGATCGGAGGCTTATACCTGAGCCCCCGCAAATTTCGAGAGCAAGCGCGCAATGCGTGCCAGCGCACCGGCCTGATCCCAGACATCGCCGCGCTGGGCGATGGCCTCCACCGCCTGCGCGCGGGCCAGGGCCTTGCCACTGAGGGCTGGGCAGGCTGTGGCCGTTTCGATCATATCGGCCAAAATCCCATTGCATTGCAGCACGATGTCGCAGCCGGCATCGAAGGCGGCCTGGGCCCGTTCCTGCAAGGGCCATTGCCCGCTCGGTGTGGCATTGGCCCCGCCCAATCCCTTGATGGGGGAGGCGGCCAGCGCGCGCATGTCCAAATCATCGCTCATCAAAAGTCCGTCAAAGCCGAAATCCTCGCGGATCAGGCCGTGGATGATGGCGGGGGATAACGTGGCACAACGATCAGGATCCAGCGCGGAATAAACCACATGCGCCGTCATGGCCGCCGGGGCATCGGCCAAAGCCCGGAAGGGTGCGAAATCGAGCTCCAGCTCGGCGCGGCTGGCGCGCACGACGGGCAAGGCCAGATGCGAATCGGCATCGGCGCGGCCATGGCCGGGAATATGCTTGATACAGCCGACAACGCCGCCTTCGGCCAACGCCTCCATGGCCGCGCGGGCCAACGCGATGATGGCGTCGGGCTGGGTGGCGAAAGCGCGGTCCCCGATAATGGGATCGGCACCTGGTGCCGGCAAATCCAGAACCGGGGCAAAATCGCCGTCCACACCGATGGATTTCAGCTCGTGGGCCATGGCCCGGTGGGAAAGGCGCACCGCCTCCAGCCCGGCCAGCGGATCGGCCGCGTAAATCTGGCCAAAGACGGCGGCGGGCGGGAACAGGGGCCAGTTCGGTGCGGTCAAACGAGCCACGCGCCCGCCTTCCTGGTCGATCCAGATCAGCGCATCGCGCCCGAGCGCATCGCGCACATCCCCCGTCAAGCGGCGCACCTGCGCCGGGCTTTCACAAGCCGGGCGGAACAGGATCAGCGCCCAAGGATCACAATCGCGCAGGAATTGCGCCAGCGGGCCATCCAGCACCGGCTGACGGATGCCCAAAGCGCAGGCCGCGCTCATCGGAAGGTGGCCAGGCAGGATTCCCCCGCCGCGCGCAGCCGCGCGCACAATTCATCCGCCTCGGCTTTATTCGCGAAGGGGGCGGTTTGAACGGTGAACAGATTGCGGCCCTGCTTATCCACCACGCGGCCGATTTCCAGCCGGGCATCGGCCAACTCACCGGGGGAACGCTCCAGCACGGCCATCCACAGAGCCTTGGCCGCCACCTCGGAAAGCACCGCGCCGAACTGCACCCGATATTGGGGGCCGTCGGCTTGCGGCACGAAGGCCGCCCCATCTTGGGCGATTGGCCAATCTTCTCCAGCCGCCGGCGCGGCCAAGGGAGGGGCAGAAAGGGGAATGGCCGCAACCAGCCGCTCCGGTTCGGGCCGGAAATGCACATCCTCGTTGATCGCCTCCCCGCGCAAAGGCTGATAAATCAGGCTGGAGGCAAAGGCGCTTTCCGCCTTGGCCTGATCCACGCGTACCTTGATGGGGCCTTCGGAGGCCGCGATCGTGGGCGCGGGCCCCATCTGGAAAGCCTGGTGCGCCACACCGGCAAATGCCGCCAGCGTCACCCCCATGATCAACATGGTGCGCGCATCCGGGCTGGAGCCCGCCTCATAGCCGATCGCGTCCTGCGTCGGCGCGTAAACTTGCCGCAATTTCATCTCCAACACGCCGCCGAGAATCACAGCAGCAAACAGAGATTACCATATTGTTTCAGAGCCAGCGCTCCAGATTGAACAGGCGGCGGTGTTCCTGGATGGCGAATGGATCGGTCATCCCCGCGATATAATCGCACACGACGCCGGCGGTTTGGGCGCTGCCCGCCAGCCCGGCCATGGCGCGCCAGCGATCGGGCAGAACTTCCGGCTCGGCCAGGAACAAGGCAAACAAATCCTTCAAGATCCTGCGCGCCTGGCTCATCATCCGGTTGACGCGGTAATGACGATACATGCGATCCATCAAAAAGCGGCGCAGCGCCTGTTCCTGGGCCAGCATGCCCGCCGAAAAGGCCACGAGCGGCCCGCCCGCAGCGCGCACGGCGGCTGCATCCTTCGGGGCGGCAGCGGCAAGACGCCGGCGCGTTTCGCTGATCAGATCGGCGACGCGCAGGCCGATCAGCCGGCGGATGGCCTCGCCATTGCAGCGATCGGGATCGACACCGGGAAACTGCGCGTAAACCTCACGGAAAGTTTCTCCCACCAGCGGCAGATCGTGCAGATCCTCGACACGAAACAGGCCCGCGCGCAGGCCATCATCGATATCGTGATTGTTGTAGGCAATATCATCAGCCAGGGCCGCCACTTGGGCTTCCAGCCCGCACCACCCCTCCAGATCCAGCGTGTGGCGGGCATCATAGGCGCGGATCGCCCCCGGCAAATCGCCAAGCCCGCGCCCCGGCCGCACCAAGGGGCCATTATGTTTGACCACGCCCTCCAGGGTTTCCCAGGTCAAATTCAGCCCGTCAAAGTTGGGATAGCGCGCCTCCAATTGCGTCAATACCCGCAAGGATTGGGCATTGTGATCAAAGCCGCCAAAGCCCTCCATACACACGGACAGTTGGCTCTCGCCGGCATGGCCGAAAGGCGGATGGCCCAAATCATGGGCCAGGGCCACCGCCTCGGCCAGATCCTCATCCAGCCCCAAAACCCGCGCCACCGAGCGCGCGATCTGCGCCACTTCCAGGGAATGGGTCAGCCGGGTGCGGAAATGATCTCCCTCATGGGCGATGAACACCTGGGTTTTCTGCTTCAGCCGGCGAAACGCCGCAGCATGGATAATGCGATCGCGATCGCGCTGAAAAGGGCTGCGGGTTGGGCTTTCGGCCTCGGGGTAGAGGCGTCCGCGCGAGTTCGTCGGATCGCTGGCATAGACGCGGCGCGGCGGGGCGGCCCAAACGGGGGCGCGGATGGCCGGCACGGATCGATCCTTGACTGCCACGCAAAGGCCCTTTCTCTGGCTCAATACTGCATTATATACATTGGCAATCGGCAACAAGGCGCGCGCAAAAATGGATATCACGCTTTCCCTGAGCGCAGCGCGCAAAATCTGCGCGCTCCAGGATGCCGATCCGGCCATGCTCGGCCTGCGCCTGGCGGTGGAAGGCGGGGGCTGTTCCGGCTTTCAATACGATATCCAGGTGGCCAATGAGGCGCAGGATGGCGATCTCCTGATCGAACGCGATGGGGCCAAGCTGTTCGTTGATCCCATCAGCGCCGAGTTTTTGCGCGACGCCGAACTGGACTGGACACAAGAATTGATCGGCGCATCCTTCAAAGTGCGCAATCCCAACGCCAAAACCAGCTGTGGCTGCGGCGTCAGCTTTTCCGTTTAGACGGTAAAATCGCCCCTGTTGCTTCGCGATCAGGCCTGATACAATGAATTTGGAGAAATAATCGCCTATGGATCAGCGCGTCGCCACAACCGCCCCAGCGGCCCGCCCGAATCTTTCGGCGCAGGAACGCAAGCTGGCGGAATCGCGTGAGGCCATGGAAAAGGCCGCCGCCAAAGGCGATCCCGAGGCGCAGATGATGCTGGCCATCTTGCTCATGGAGGGCTCGGGCTATGCCGCCGCCCCGGAGCGCGGCCTGGCCCTGCTGGTCGAGGCGGCACAAAGCGGCTATGCCCCGGCCCTGATGCGCCTCGCCGATCTCAAGGCGCGCAACGACGATGCCATCGAAGAGGCCGCGGCCCTATGGACGGAAGCGGCACGGCGCGGCTCTCCCGCTGCCATGTTTGCGCTGGGCCAGGCCTTTTCCGCCGGCAAGGGGGCCCCGCGTGATCCCGGTGCCGCGCGTGCGCGCTTCGAAGAGGCGGCGCGGCTGGGCTTTGCCCCGGCCATGCATGAATATGGCGTGCGCCTGGCCGAGGGCGATGGCGGCCCGGCCGATCCCATCGAGGCCTTCGCCTGGATTTACGCCTCCTTCGTGCTCGATCAGGATCCCTTGGCGCGCGAAAATGCCATGGATTTGGCCGCCAGCTTGACGCCCAAGCAATTGGCAAGGGCCCGCAAGCGCGGCGCGGCCCTCGCCTGCCTTTATGCGCGGGATCGGCGCGGCTGACGGCCATGGGCGAAGTTGCCAACGCCTTGCGCGCACGCATTTCCACGCGGGCCTTTTTACCCAAAGCGGTGCCAGAGCATGCCTTGCGCGAGGTTTTGGATGCCGCGCGCTGGGCTCCGTCGGGCGGCAATGTCCAGCCCTGGCGGCTCATCGCCCTGGCGGGGACGGCGCGTGATGCCGTGTGCGCCTTGGCCAAGCGCAGCCTCCAGGAGGACCCCGCAAGCCAAGAAGGCGATCGCCCGATCTATCCAGAATCCCTCTGGGAACCGCACCGCTCGCGCCGCTATGGCGTGGGCGAAGCCATGTATGAAAAGCTGGGCATCGGGCGCGAGGAAAAGTTCGCCCGTCTGGCCTGGCTGGCCAGGAATTACGAGTTTTTTGGTGCGCCCTGCGCGCTGTTTGCCATCATTGACACACGCATGGGCCATGGCCAATGGGCCCATTTGGGCATGTTTTTACAGTCCATCGCCTTGGCCGCGCACGAATTGGGCTTAGGCACGTGCATGCAGGAATCCTGGGCGCGCCTGCGCACCAGTTTGGCCGCTCATTTTGCCTTGGGCGAAACCGAAATGGTCTATTGCGCCATGGCACTCGGCTTTGCCGATCCGGCAGCGCCCGTCAATTCCCTGCGCAGCGCCCGCGCCGGCCTCGAAGAGATTGTGGAGTTTCACGGATTCGCGGGCCAGCCATGAATCCTTCCTTAACCCCCAAAACCTAAGCCTGCCATCCAGCGCACACGGCGCAACAGCGGATCGCGCCGACGCGCCCGCCAGGGGCTGAGTTTACGCGCGCCGAAAAGGCGCACACAATAAGCGCACGAGGAATGGGCATGTCGCAGGCAGATGATCAAATCCTTGACGGCGATTGCGTGGAGCGGATGCGCGCTTTGCCGGCCGGCTGCGCCGATCTGGTTTTCGCCGATCCGCCCTATAATTTGCAATTGGGCGCGGGCCTGACGCGCCCGGATCAATCGCGCGTGGACGGCGTGGAAGAAGATTGGGATAAATTCCAGGATTTCGCCGCCTATGATGCCTTCACGCGCGCCTGGATGAGCGCCGCCCGCGATTGCCTGAAGGAAGATGGCGCGCTTTGGGTGATCGGGGCCTATCACAATATTTTCCGGGTGGGGGCCATCCTCCAAGATCTCGGCTTTTGGATCTTGAACGATATCGTTTGGCGCAAAACCAATCCCATGCCCAATTTCAAGGGCACACGCTTTACCAATGCCCACGAAACCCTGATCTGGGCCGCCAAATCCAAATCGGCGAAATACACCTTCCATTATCACGCGCTGAAACTGCTCAATGACGATTTGCAGATGCGCTCGGACTGGAGCCTGCCGCTGTGCACCGGCGCGGAGCGGGAAAAGAGCGCCGATGGCCGCAAGGCGCATCCCACGCAAAAGCCGGAATCCCTGCTCCATCGCCTGATCTTGGCCACCAGCCGCCCCGGGGAAGTAGTGCTTGATCCCTATTTCGGCACGGGCACGACGGGCGCGGCCGCGCGCCGCCTCGGCCGGCGCTTTATCGGCATTGAGCGCGATGCCAATTATCTCGAAATCGCCCGCAAGCGCCTGGCCGATCTGCCCCGGGCCGATGCGCGCAATCTCGACATCACCAAATCCCCCAAAGAAGAGCCGCGCATCCCGTTCGGCCATATCATCGAGCAGGGCTATCTCCAGGCCGGCGATGTCCTGGTTTCGGCCGATCGGCGCTGGCGCGCGCGCGTGCGCCCCGATGGCAGCCTGGCCAGCGGCGAGGTGACGGGCTCGATCCACAAGGTGGGGGCGCTGCTGCAACAGGCACCGGCCTGCAATGGCTGGAGCTTTTGGCATGTCGAGACCGATCACGGGCTAGAGCCCATCGATCATTTCCGCCGCGATCTACGCAGCAAAATCACCGGCTGAAGCCAGGCGCATGGCCTTGGCGAACACGCTGGGCAGGCCCGCGCGCTGCCAATCCGCGATGGCGATCCATTCACCGGGGCCAAGCGGGGCGCAATGATCCTGTTTGGCCATCACCGCCAATTCCAGATGAAAATGCGTGAAGGCATGGCGGATCGATCCGATGGCTCGCCAAGGTGGCGGGGCGGGCGCGAAACGCAGTGCATCACCGATTTCCTCCTCGGCCCAGGCGCTGCCCGGCAGGCCAAGCATGCCGCCAAGCAAACCGTGGCTGGGGCGGCGCTCCAGCCACACCTGAGCTTTGTCATTGCTGAGATGAAAGCAGATTCCGCGGCGCAAGGGCTTTGGCCCGATCCGCGCTGAGGCTGGAAATTTCTCCGGGCCGAGGGCCTTGCCCTGGCACATTTCGGCCAAGGGGCATTGCCCGCAAGCCGGGCCAATCGGCCGGCAAAGGCTTGCACCCAGATCCATCAGCGCCTGGGCCCAATCGCCGGGCCGCTTTTGCACCAGCAGGCGATCCGCGCTGGCCTGCAAGCGCTTGCGCAGCGCCGCGCCCGTCTCGCGCATGGCATGGAGCCTGGCCAGAACGCGGGCGATATTGGCATCAACCGGTGCCTGCGGCGCATCGAAGGCGATGGCCGCGATGGCTCTGGCCGTATAGGGCCCGATGCCCGGCAAGGCCTGCAGCGCCGGCACCTCCCTTGGCATGCCGGAACTTGCCAGGATTTGCGCCGCCTCATGCAGCGCCCGCGCGCGCGCATAATAGCCCATCCCCGCCCATTCGTGCAGCACGGCCTCCACCGGGGCATCGGCCAAAGCCCGCACATCGGGAAAGCGCGCCAGAAAGTGCGCCAGACGCGGGATGACAGCAGCCCTTGTGGTTTGCTGCAGCATGATCTCGCTTATCCACACAATATAGGGATCGGGCAAAATGCCTTGCGCCTTGGCCAGCGGGCTGACCCGCCAAGGCAAATCGGCCGCCTGGCGATCATACCAGGCCAGCAATCGGGCCTGCGCACGCTTTTCCTCCACACCTATATCTAGTGGCAAGGCTTGGGCAGGCCCACTAGCCATTTACTCTTCCTTTAGAGAATCCCTGATTCGCTTGAGGCAGCATGCCCAACCCGCTCCGCTTTCGCTATGACCCAAGCCTGGAAGATGGCGCGCAACGCTATCTGGCGGCGCGGCGCGGCCAGGATGCCATGCGCCCTGCCCCCCGCGCAATGAAGCCGGCCGCCAAGGTGCTTTCGCCTTTGCTGCGCGATATCGGCCTGACTTTGGCGGAATTGGAAGCGCGCTGGCTGGAGATCGTTGGAGACAAGCTGGCACAATTGACCCAGCCCGAGAAACTGAGCGGCCATGAAGAAAACCGCACCCTGTCGCTGCGCGCGCATGCCGCCGTCGCTCCTTTGGTTCAGCATCAGGCCGGCCTGATCCTGGAGCGCCTGCGCCTGGCTGGTGCCGATGTGATGAAGCTCAAAATCCTGCATGGCGCGCCGCTGAAGCGCCCGGCCAATGTGGCCTCCCTGCGGCGCAGCCTCGATCCATCCGAAGCCCGCCTGCTGGAAATCGGCCTGGAGCCGATCCAGGACGCAGCCTTGCGCGCTGCTCTGCACCGCCTTGGCCTGGCCGTTTCGCTCGCACAGGAAGATTCCGCGGGCCGGGCCGCCTGAGCCCGGCTGAAAGCGGGGCATTGACAGTTCGTGCGCCTTCCCGTTCCTACGCCCAAAGGCATTAGGTTCGGAGCCCATCATGCAATTCACGCGGCGCGTTCTCGCGATATTTGGCGCAGCCTTTCTTCTGGTGAGCGCGTGCTCTCAAGCCGGCGGCGCGCAAAAGCTCGGCAAATATGAAGATCCCAGCGATATGGCCATTGGCAATATCAAGGCCCCTTTGACCCTTGTCGAATACGCTTCCGTGACCTGTACGCATTGCCGCCAATTCCACGATACGGTCTATGAAAAGCTGAAAGCCAATTATATCGATACGGGCAAAGTGCGCTTCGTGTTTCGCGAAATGCTGACGGCACCGCCCGAAGTGGCCGCCGCCGGCTTTCAACTGGCCCGCTGCGGCGGGGCCAGCCCCGAACAATATCTGAACCGGGTCAGCGCATTGTTTGATCAGCAAAACGCGGTGTTCCAATCCCTGCAACAAGGCCAGGCGCGCCAGGTTTTGTTGCAGACGGCCAGGGCATCGGGCCTCTCGGAAGAGCAGTTTCAGGCCTGCATCACCGATGAAAAAGGCTATGAGCGCATCCGCGAAACCGCCAAGCTGGCCGAAGAGCGTTATCAGGTAACGGGCACACCCACTTTGGTGCTGAATGGCAAGAAGCTGGAGCCCGAAGCGCTCACCTATGAAGGCCTGTCGAAGATTCTGGACGCGGGTGCCCGTAAATAGTCGTTGTCCTCGCGGCCTTGGGGATTTGACGACTTGACAGGCAGCGAGAACCGTTTTTAACAGCGCGCGCCGCCCGCAAAGGTGGCGCAGCGGGAAGGGAAGGGCTTATGCCCGAAAGCCCGGAAGACCGCTTGGCCCGATTGGGCAAGGAAATCGAGGATGTGCAGTCCAGGCGGCTGCCCAAAACCTCGAATCGACAAGATTATTCTGGCATTGCGGTGGGCTACCGCATGAGCGCGGAATTCGTGGCGGCAATCGCGGTGGGCGCGGTGCTGGGCTATGGGATCGATTGGCTGGCCAATACCAGCCCGTTTGGGCTGATACTCGGCCTCGGATTTGGCTTTGCGGCCGGGGTGATGACGCTTTTGCGCTCGGCCCGCCGCTGGAATGAGCGCAGCGCTTCGGCGCAAAGCGCGGACAAGGAATAAAGCGTGGCCAGCGATCCGCTGCATCAGTTTCACATCCAGCAATTGCGCCCGTTGGCGATTGGCGGCGTGGATGCCAGCTTCACCACCTCCAGCCTGTTCATGGTCGGGGCGGTGGTTTTGGTGGCCGGGGGCTTGAGCTGGGCCATGGCCAAGCCGGCCTTGGTGCCCAGCCGGGCCCAATCGGTCGCAGAGGGTTTTTACGGCTTCATCGATTCCATGGTGGAAACGGTCATCGGCAAAGCCGGCAAGCCGTTTTTCCCGCTGATTTTCACGCTGTTTTCCTTCATCTTCGCCGTGAACATGCTGGGCATGTTCCCGTATTTCTTCACGCCCACGGCCCAATTGATCGTGCCGGTGGTGCTGGCACTGGCGGTATTTGCCGGCGTGCTGATCATCGGCTTTTTGAAAAGCGGCCTTGGCTTTTTGAAACTGTTTTTCCCATCGGGCATTCCCTGGCCACTCTATTTCATCATCACGCCGATCGAGATCATCTCGTTTTTCAGCCGCCCGCTCAGCCATTCCATCCGGCTTTGGGCCAATATTTTCGCCGGCCATCTGGTTTTGAAGCTGTTCGCCGGCTTCACGCCCCAATTGCTGGATCTCGGCGCTGTCGGCTATTTGGGGGCGATTTTGCCCCTGATCATGACGATCGCCATGACCGCCTTGGAATTGCTGGTGGCGTTTTTGCAGGCTTATGTGTTCGCCATGCTCACCTGCGTCTATCTGAACGACGCTTTGCACGCCGATCATCATTGACGAACCCGCCTTTTTCTTCTTTCACACCATCCAGATCAGGAGAGTATCATGGACGCTGAAGCAGCAATCTATATCGGTGCAGGCCTCGCCACCTTGGGCATGTTGGGTGCCGCCATCGGGGTGGGCAATATTTTCGGGAAATTCCTGGAAGGGGCCTTGCGCAATCCCAGCGCCGCCCAAGGCCAGTTCACCAATCTGATCTTCGGCTTCGCCGTGACCGAAGCCCTGGGCATCTTCTCCTTCGTCATCGCCTTGCTGCTGTTGTTCGTGTTCCAGGGCCAAGCCGCCAATGGCTGATGCCGCGGCCAATGCCCATGCCGCGCCAGCGGGGGCAGAGCATTCGGCGGCCTTCCCCCCCTTCGATACCGCCTTGTTCCAGCATCAGGCGGTCTGGCTGGTGCTCAGCTTCGCTGCGCTTTACGGGCTGTTGACCTATATCGTGCTGCCCAAGATCGGCGGGGCCATCGCGGCGCGTAAATCCTCGATCGACGGGGATTTATCGGCGGCCGCGATTGCCAATGCCGAGGCGAAAGCCGCCTCGGATGCCTATGACCGCAGCCTGGCGCAGGCCAAACTATCGGCCCGTCAACTCACCGATACGGCCCGCAATGAAGCGGCCCAGGCCCAGGCCCAGGAGATCGGCGCGGCCGAAGCCAAGCTGGCCGAGCGCCTGAGCCAAGCCGAGATCCGCTTGGCTGCGGC
Source organism: uncultured Caulobacteraceae bacterium (assembly GCA_964484435.1). GTDB lineage: Bacteria > Pseudomonadota > Alphaproteobacteria > Caulobacterales > Aquidulcibacteraceae. The sequence goes on along the minus strand of CAZAGL010000011.1, from coordinate 3,813 downwards.
CCGGGTCAGCGGCCTGGCGGCCGCGAAGGAAGCGGCCGTTGAGGCGGCGCAGGCCATCGTCGCCAAATTGCTGCCACAGCCACGCGAAGGAAAAACCTGATGGACGCAACCGCCTGGGCCACCCTATCGCTGGGCCTGTTTTTGGGCCTGGTTTGGCGCATGGGCGCGTTCAAGGCGCTGGCCGCCAATCTCGATAAGCGCGCTGCCGAAATCGCCCAGCAATTGGCCGATGCCAAGCGCCTGCGGGCTGAGGCTGAGGCCCTGCTGCAGCATTATCAAGGCCGCGCGGCCCAAGCCGAATCCGAGGCGCGCGCTTTGCTGGCCGAGGCAAGAGCCGACGCCAGCGCATTGCGCCAGGATTTGCGCGCCCAGCTCGATCGCGATTTGCTGCGCCGTGAGCAGCAGGCCCAAGAGCGCATCAGCCGCGCGGAGGCGCAGGCCAGCGCCGAAATCCGCGGCATCGCCGCCAAGGCGGCCATCGAGACCGCCGAGGGCATCTTGCGCAGCCGAATGGATCAAGCTTTGCAAACAGAGCTGGTTGCCCAGGGCATCGGCCAGATGCAGCGCCAGCTCATCAAGGCTTAACGCGCTGTTGAACGCGCACTGCGCGGTTCGATGCGATATGGATGAGATTTTGCGCATTCTGCGCGCAAGGCTCAAGGCGAGGTGCACACGTGTTACTGGCCTATCGCAGCGAAAACGGCGCGATCTCCGTCGAGGCAATTGCGGCCAGCGCCAATCTGACGCGCATGCCCGGGCTGCTCTGGCTGGATTTGATCAATCCCAGCGAAGCCGAAGAAGCCTGCGTTGAGCGCTGTATCGGCATCAATGCCATGACCAGCTCCGAGCGCGCCGCGCTCGAAGAATCCTCCCGCTTTTATGAAGAGAATGACGCATTGGTGCTGACGGCCAATGTCACCATGCAAAAGCCCGAGAGCGATCAGCTGAAATCGGAGCCCATCACCTTTATCCTCTCACAGAATCTGCTGGTCACGGTGCGCGATATCAAGCCGCGCACCTTCGAAATCGGGCATGGGCGCGCCTCGGCCCGCATCGAGAAGGCCGAAAATGGCGCGGACGTATTCATGGCTTTGATCGAAAGCCTGATCGAGCGCGTGGCCGATCGCCTCGCCGCCGCAGGGCAGCAGGCCAATGCCCAGGCCTCGCGTATTTTCAACGTTGGCGCGAGGGGCCCCAATCTGAAATGCGAATTGCAGGAGATCGGGCAGATCGGGGCCAATCTGGCTCTTTCACATGAAAGCGCGGCCAGCCTGCAGCGACTGACCGGCTATGCCGAACAGGGCCATGCCCGCCACCATCTGGTGCCCGAGCGCCTGCGCGCCTTGCGCAAGGATGTCGAGCAGCTGGAGCGCCAAGCTGAAGCGCTCCAAAACACGCTGAACTTTCAGCTCGATGCCATGCTCGGCATCACCAGCGCCAGCCAGAACAATGTGCTGAAATCCTTGTCGGTGGCCACCATGGCCTTCGTGCCGCCCACCTTGGTGGCCTCCATTTTCGGCATGAATTTCGATGCCATGCACTGGTTCCATGCCCCCTGGGGGCCTTGGGCGGCGGCCGCGATCATGATCGCCTCGGTATTGGTGGTGTTCTCCTTCGCGCGGTGGCATCGTTGGCTCTGAATGATCGATTGGAGCAACTCATGGGCAGTTTGTTTGATCTCAACGGCAAGACGGCGATCGTCACCGGATCTTCGCGCGGCATCGGCAAGGCCATCGCCCATCGCCTCGCCGAGCACGGGGCCCGTGTGGTCGTTTCCTCGCGCAAGCTCGATGCCTGCCAGGCGGCCGTGGAGGAAATCCATCAAGCCATCGGGCGCGAGGCGGCGATTGCCATCCCGGCCAATATCGCCGCCAAGGCCGATCTGCGCAATCTGGTGGATGAAACCAATCGCCTTTTGGGGCCGATCGATATCTTGGTGTGCAACGCCGCCTCCAATCCCGCCTTCGGGCCCATGTCCGCGCTATCGGACGAAGCCTTCACCAAGATTTTGCAAAACAACATCATCTCGAACCATTGGCTGATCCAAATGGTCGCGCCGCAGATGCAGGCGCGCCGCGATGGCGCGGTGATCATCATTTCCTCGATCGGCGGCCTGCACGCCTCGAACGTGATCGGTGCCTACAACATTTCCAAAGCCGCGGACATGCAGCTGGCCCGCAACCTCGCGTTGGAATTCGGCCCCGATAATCTGCGCGTCAATACCATCGCCCCCGGCCTGGTGCAGACGGATTTCGCCAAGGCGCTCTGGGAAAACCCGGCCATCCTCGAACAGGCCACTTCCCATTCCTGCCTCAAGCGCATCGGCCAGCCCGATGAGATTGCCGGCATGGCGGTGTTCCTGGCCTCCCGGGCCGGAAATTTCACCACGGGGCAAACCTTTGTCCTCGATGGTGGGGCAATGTGCGTTTAGGGAGCCTTCAAGGCCGCGCAGGCCTGTTTGGGGCGACGATAGCAGCCGCTTTCCACATACGGCTTCAGGCGCTCCTTGATGAAATGCTGCCACACGCCCGTGACCAGCGCCTCGTCCTGCTCGGCCAATTGGCCGGCGGCGTTGACGGTAACGGTCAAGGCCGTGCCGCCTGGAACGGCCTCCAGATCATAGGTGGTGACCATGGTGACGGCCTTGCCCGATAGGCCGAGCGGGCCCTCCATGCGCAGCACATTGGGTGCCTGCACGTAGATGACCTGCGCATGCAAAGCCCCGCTTTGGCCGGAATCGAAGCGCTCCAAAAAGCGGCCTCCGGGCTTGGCTTCGAGGATCAAGGCATAGGGCCGATCCGAAAAGCTGTGATCCCACCAGCGCGAAATATCGCCCGTGGCGGCCGCAAACACGATTTTCGGCGGCGCGGCGATTTCAAAACGCTGCGAAATGGTGAAGGCGCGGCGCTCCGCCGGGGCGGCCATCGCCGCCTTGGCACCAAACATCAAGAAGGCAGCCAAGGCAGCCAAGCCAGCACGCAGCATCATACGGCCTCCAGCGCCTGTTCGAGATCCGCGATCAAATCCTCCGCATGCTCGATGCCCACCGAAATGCGGATCATCGCATCCGTCACGCCCATGCGATCGCGCATAGCCTTGGGCACGCCCGAATGGGTGGTCGAAGCGGGGTGGGAAATCAGCGTTTCGGTGCCGCCAAGGCTCACCGCCAGCTTCATGACCAATAAGCGATCCAGCATGGAGAAGGCCTGTGCCTCGCCGCCCTTGACCGAAAAGGAAAAGGTCGAGCCGGCCCCGTTGCTTTGGCGCTCCGTCAAGGCAAAGCGGGGATCGGAACGGGAGAGGCCGCCAAGATAGCTGACGCTGGCGATCTTGGGATGCTTGGCCAGATAGGCGGCGATCAGCGCCGCGTTTTCAGCGGCCCTGGCCATGCGCAGGCCCAAGGTTTCCATCGAACGCAGCAGCATCCAGGCGGTGTTGGGATCAAGCTGCGTGCCCAAGGCGCTGCGCAATTGCTTGATCGGCTGCAAGATGGCCTTGGGGCCGGCCGCGCCGCCGGCCACCAGATCGGAATGGCCGCCCACATATTTGGTCAAGGAATAGAGGGAGACATCCACGCCAAAGGCCAAAGGCTTTTGATAGACCGGGCCCAAAAAGGTGTTGTCGCACATCAAAACCGGGCGATGGCCTTGGCTTTGGGCGATCCGCTCGCGCAAGGTGGCAGCCAGGCGCAGATCCACCAGGCTGTTGGTGGGATTGGCCGGCGTTTCGACCAGGATCACGCCCACGCGCCCCAAGGCCATGGCGGCATCGGCGGCCTGGGCCATCGACGCCTCGTCCAACCCGTCTTCAAAG
>CAZAGL010000010.1:17735-19661 GCA_964484435.1 uncultured Caulobacteraceae bacterium | reverse complement strand
GGCACCTATGTGAAGGCCGCGCGCGAAAGCCATGCCGATGTCGGGGACAAGGCCAATGATGCGCTGCGCGTCAATGCCGAGGAATTGGGCGCGCGCGTCATCGGGGAAGGGGCCAATCTGGGCGTCACGCAGGCCGGGCGCATCGCCTTTGCCCGCGCTGGCGGGCGCATCAATACCGATGCGGTGGATAATTCCGCCGGCGTCGATACCTCCGATCACGAGGTCAATATCAAAATCCTGCTGTTTGATGTCATCCGCAATGGCGCGCTGGAGGCCAGCGCCCGTGAGCCGCTGCTGGAGGACATGACGCAAGAAGTGGGGGCCCATGTGCTGGCCCACAACACCAATCAAACCATGGCGCTGTCCATGGCCCAATTCAGCGCCATCGCCGATGTCGAGGCCCATGAGCGCTTCATGACGCGCCTGGAACGCGCTGGCCGGTTGAGCCGCAAGGTGGAGGGCCTGCCGGGCACGGAGGCCATGCGCGAATTGCGCGCCAGAGGCCAGGGGCTGACCCGCCCGGAATTGTCCAAGCTCTTGGCCTATGCCAAAATCGACACGTTCAATGCGCTGGTGGCCGGCGATGCGCCCGATGATCCTTTCTTCGTGGACACCTTGCGCGGTTATTTCCCCACCCATCTGGCGCGGTTCGATGCGGCGATGGAGCGCCACCGGCTGCGCCGGGAAATCATCTCCACCGTCTTGGCCGATGAAACGATCAATTGGGGCGGCCCGCTCTTTATCGATCGCATCCAGGATGTGGCCAGGGCCGATCCGGCCGCCGTGGTCTGCGCCTTCACGGCGGCGCGCCATATCTACCGGGCCGATGCCTTCGCGGCGCGGGTCCAGGCGCTGGATAATCAGATCCCGGCCAACGCCCAGATGGCCTTGATCTTTGAGGCCAGCCAGGCCCTTTCGATGATCACGGCCCATCTCACGCGGGCCAACAGCGTGCGCACCCATGGCGGGATCAAGCGCGCCATCGCCGCGTATCAGCCGAGCGTCGATAGCCAGCGCGACAGCGTGCTGGATCAGCTCACCCCCGCCGAAAGCGCCGCTGCCGAGGGGCGCGTGCGCCGCCTGCGCGAAGCGGGTGCGCCCGAGGATTTGGCCCGCGAGGCGGCCATGCTGCATGCCTTGGCCCCGGCTTTGGTCATCGCCGATCTGGCCCAATCCATGGAATGGCCGGCTGCATCGGCCGCCCGCCTTTACCGTGCCATCGGGGCCGGCCTGGGCCTGGATCGGGCCCGCGCCGCGGGCGAGGATTTGCGGCTGCCACAGCATTTCGATCGGCTGGCGCTCAAGCGCATCCAGGCCGACTTTAACGAGGATCAGCGCGCCTTGGCCTTGCGTGCGGCCGTCGATGTCGGTGAGCCGCGCGATAACGCTTCCGCGACCTATCTGGCCCAGAGCTGGATCGGCGCGCGCGGTGAGCGGGCCCAAACCGCGTTGCGCATCGTCAGCGAGCTGGAATCCAGCGGCCCCTGGAGCCTGGCCAAGGCCATCCTCACCGCCGCGGAAATGCGCGCGCTGGCCCGGGAAGCGGGATGAGCCTTTCCCCCTTTGCGCATGTGTTCGCCCAAGGCGTTTTGGATCGTGCGGGCCTGCGCCGCGCCGATGCCGGCTGGCTGGCTGGCGCGCTGCAGCAGCCGGATGCGCGCATCGCCTGTTTGGGAGATGGGTTTGCGCCCTTTTGCGTCGAGGGCGCGGATGGCGTGCTGGAAGCCGGCTGGCTGAGCGCGCGGGGGCTCAGCGCCTTGCCCGTCAAGGGCGCGCCGATCTTTCTCGGCCTCGATGCGGAAGGCGCGCCGCATTTTGCCGTGCGGATCTCGCAAGACGCCATCTCGCCAGAAGGCCCCTTGCAGGGCCTCGGCGAATTTCAGGATTTACGCAGCGCGGCCATGCGCCTGAGCGGTGCGGACGCGG
>CAZAGL010000010.1:0-17725 GCA_964484435.1 uncultured Caulobacteraceae bacterium | reverse complement strand
TGGCATGCCCGGCACGGCTATTGCGCGGCCTGCGGCACGGCCAGCGAAGTCTTGGACGGGGGCTGGCGAAGGCGCTGCCCCACCTGCAGTACGGAGCATTTCCCCCGCGTCGATCCCGTGGTCATCATGCTGCCCATCGCGGGCGATCGCTGCCTTGTTGGGCGCCAGGCACGCTTTCCGCCGGGCATGTGGTCGGCTTTGGCGGGGTTTGTCGAGCCGGGCGAAAGCCTGGAAGAAGCGGTGGCCCGCGAGGTTTTGGAGGAGGTGGGCCAGCGCGTGCTGAGCGCGCGCTATCATTCCAGCCAGCCTTGGCCGTTTCCCTCATCGATGATGATGGGCTTTCTGGCCGAGGTCGAGCCCAGCGAAATCCAGGTGGATCACAACGAATTGGAAGATGCCCGCTGGTTTACGCGCGCACAAATGCGCGCCGCCTTGGCGGGGGAGGCAATGGGCCTTTATGCGCCGCCGCCTTTGGCCATCGCCCATTGGCTGATCAAATCCTGGGCGGAAGGTTGAGCCGACGCTCGGCGGCTCAACCTTGTTGGCCCTGGGGGTTATTGCAGGATTTTTGGCCAATTGGCATCGGCTTTGGTGATGAAGCCGGGGATGTCCTTTTCCCAGCGCTGCTGCACGCCGGCATCAAAGTTCAGATACAATTTTCCGTTGACGATGCGGTAATAGCGCGGATCGGCCGGGGCGGTTTTGCCTTGCGAGGCCGCCCAGGCGCAATAGCCGCCATATTGCGGCGCAAAGCTGGCCGGCGCGGCTTTGAACTTGGCCAGGTTTTCGGCATTGGCGAACTGGAAGGTCGCGCCCTTATAGGTGGTTTGGAAACTGGCCGAGCCCTTGACCGGGGCCTTGGCGAAAAAGCTGACGGCATCATAACCGCCCAGCGCGACATCGCCGCTGCGCGTATAGATTTCCGGCTTGGCCGCGAAAGCCGGGTTCGCAACGGCGCTGACGGCCAGGCCAGCCGCGCTGATCATCAAGGCAGCAACGCCAATACGCAGGAATTTCATCATCAGGGGCTCCAAATGCTCAGCCAAACGAGGCTCGCCAACGGACACAGCACCCACATAAGATGCCTCGCTGCACTTGGTAACGTATGATCACCGCCGTTTGAACGGCAAATGAACCGAGTGCTGCTAAAACTTTTGCCGATAAGGATCGGCAGGGTAACAGCCCAGCACCCGCAGCTGCGTGGAAAAATAGGCCAATTCCTCGAAGGCGCGCGCCATGGGCGGATCGTGCGGGCAGCCTTCCACATCGGCGTAGAATTGGCTGGCCGCGAAACTGCCCCCCAATTGATAGCTTTCCAGCTTGGTCATGTTGATGCCATTGGTGGCAAAACCGCCCAACGCCTTGAACAGGGCCGCCGGGATATTGCGCACTTGAAACACAAAGCTGGTCAAGGCCGGCATGGGCGGCGCACGCGGCGCGGTGCGGGCCAGGATGATGAAGCGCGTGGCATTGTGATCGGCGTCGGCCAGATCTTCCTTCAGCAGGATCAGGCCGTTGAGCTGGGCGGCGAGCGCAGAGGCCAAAGCCGCCTGGCTCAAATCCCTGGCCTCTGCCACCTCTCTGGCCGCCCCGGCCGTATCGGCGCTGGCGATCAGCTTCAGGCCCATGGCCCGCAATTGCTTGCGGCATTGGCCAAGCGCCATGGGATGGCTGCGCACCTGGCGCAGGCCCGCCAGATTCGCGCCCAATGGGGCCATCAGCGCGTGGCGGATCGGCAGAAAATGTTCGCCCACAATATGCAGCGGGGTTTGCGGCAGCAAATGATGCACATCGCCCACGCGCCCGGCCAGGGAGTTTTCGATCGGGATCATGGCCAGATCGGCTTTGCCCTCTTCGACGGCGGCGAAGGCATCCTCAAAACTTTGGCAGGGCAGGGCGTCTCGCCCCGGGAAGGCCGCCAAAACCGCCATATGGCTATAGGCACCGAATTCTCCCTGGAACGCGATGGGGTTCATGTGCCCTGGCCTTTCTCAAACAGCGCGCGCATGGCAGCCAGATCGGCCGGGGTATCCACGCCTTTGGGGAAGGCATCCACGCAGCCGATGGCGATGGTGAGGCCCAATTCCAAGGCGCGCAATTGCTCCAATTGCTCGCGCATTTCCAGCTGCGAGGGCCCCGCCTCGACGAAGCGCCGCAACGCCGCGCGGCGATAGGCATAGAGCCCCACATGGCGATAAATCGGGCCAGGCCCGTGCGGGATGGCCGCCCGCGAAAAATACAATGCCCGGCCGGTGCGGGTTTCGGCCCGTGTGGGATCAAAACTGGCCGCCACCTTGACCACGTGGGGGCTATCGCGATCCTGCGCCTCAAGGCTGGGGCTGGCCAATGTGGCGATATCGGCCAAGGGATCAGCGTGCAGCAGGGCCAATACCTGGCGGATGGCCCTGGGCTCAAGGCTCGGCATATCGGCCTGAACATTGATTATCAGCTCCTCTGGCCGGCCCGCGGCGGCGGCCCAGACCCGATCGCTGCCGGACGGCAAAGCCGGATCGGTGAGCACGGCCTGCGCGCCTTCCGCCTCGGCGGCGGCGATCAATTCGACCTCCGCGCAGGCCACAAGAACGGGCCCGCAGCCCGCCTCCTGGGCGATGGCGATCATGCGGGCCAGCATGCTGCGCCCGGCAATCTGCGCCAGAGGCTTGCCTGGCAGGCGCGTGGAGCCCATCCGCACGGGTAAAACGAGAAGAGTTTGCATGAAATCGCGCCACGAACTTGGAATCAGAGGCGTAGCGCGTCATAAGCACAAAGAACAAGCTGGCACGGAGGCCGGCGGATGATTTGGGGCAGTGCAAGATGCAGGATCTGCGGGTAAATTCGATTCTGGGAAGTGCCATCGCCGCATTGCTCGGCGTGCTGGGCCTCAACACCTTGGCTGAAAGTCTGGTCCATCCGCATTATCCCAAAACCGCAGCCTATGGTGTCGTTCTTGAGCGGGAAACCGGCGGCAGCGAAAGTGTTGCGGCGGCGGTCATCGATATCGGAACCCTGCTGGCCAGCGCCAACATCGAGGCGGGTGCCAAAGTGGCCGGCAAATGCAAAAGCTGCCATGTGTTCGTTGCCGGAGATTCCGCCAATGTGGGGCCCGAGCTTTCGGACATCTACGGCCGCGCCCCGGCCGCCGTGGCGGGCTTTGGCTATTCGGCGGCCATGAAGGCGGTCACTGCGCCCTGGACGGCGGAAACCCTTTTCGCCTTTTTGGAATCGCCCGCAAAATATGTGCAGGGCACCGCCATGAATTTTGTCGGCATCAAAAAGCCGGAAGATCGCGCCGATCTGATCGCCTATCTGCATTCGCTGAAGCCCGGCGCGCCGCCTTTGCCCGCACCCGCCCCCGTGCCGGAAGCCATCCCGGTCGAAGGCGGCGGCGTAGAAGCCTTGCCAGCCGATGGGGTGGCGGCACCGGAGGCCGCAGCCGCGCCAGCATCGGGGCCGGCCAGCGCCCCCAGCCCCTGATCAAATCCTGGGCTTCATGCATCAAGGCGCTTGATGGACCGGATCGGCCCGGCCAAGGCAGAGATGCGCCGCGCCGCTTCGGCCAGCGGCTCGATCGCGGTTTGCATGTGAAAGGCGTTGGCGTGCAGCAAATGCGTGGCATCGCGCATGATGCCGCAATGGCCCTTCCAAAACACCATGTCCCCGCGCCGCAGGCCGTTCAATTGCAAGGGCAATGGGTTTCCGAGTGCTTCCAGCATGTCGGCGTCGCGCGGGGCCGCGATGCCGGCGGCTTCCAGCGCGGTTTGCAGCAGGCCAGAACAATCCAGGCCAAGGCTTTCGCGCCCGCCCCATAAATAGGGGCTGCCCAAGAACCGCTCCGCGACCTCCACCCAATCGGCCGCCTTGCTCTCCAGCGGGGCGAGATGGCGCAGCGGCACCCAGCCGGTGCGCGCCAGCTTGCCATAACCAGCCTCTTCGCGCTCGAGCTGCGCTTTGGCATTGAGGCTGAGCAGCAAAAGCGGCACCGATTTCAGATCCGGCGCGCTGAACGCATAGGTGCGCAGCGCGCAGATGCGGTGCGTCACCGCGACGGGTGGGGCGCGCAAGGCCGCCATCTCGACATAGCCGACATAGCCATCGTGCGCCGATTGGCCCCAGCCCCAGCCGAGTTGCTCGTCATACACGGTGAACACTTCACCGAACAGGAGCTGATCTTCCAGCATGGCAGCGCCATCGGGTGCGCGGCGGATGGCGGCGGCCGCCAGATTGGCCTGGTAGGCTTTGCCCTCGACAAAGCGGGCGGCCTCGATCTGGCCGCGCAGATGAGCGGCGGCAAGATCGGGCCGGGCGGGCGTGATGCGCGGATCGAAGGCGGGGCGGCTCATCGGGCAAACCGCGCTTTCAGCATGTGCCAGGCGGCGCGCAGGCCCGTGGCATCGCCGCCCATGGGGCGGGCCGGGCGCTCCTTGGGAGACCATGCATAGATATCGAAATGCGCCCAATTGGGGATGGTCACGAAGCGGCGCAGGAACAAAGCGGCGAGGATGGAGCCGGCCTGGCCATCGCCCGAATTGCGCATGTCGGCGATGGGGCTATCGAGATCGCTGTCATAGGCGGCCCAAAGCGGCATGCGCCATAGAGGATCGTGCACGGCACGGGCCGCTGCATCCAGCGCCTGCGCCAGGCCATCTTCCTCGGTGTAAAAAGGCACGAGATCCGCCCCAAGGGCCACGCGCGCCGCGCCGGTCAGCGTGGCGAAATCCAGCAGCAGATCGGGCTTGTCTTCGCAGGCCTTGGCCAAGGCATCGGCCAGGATCAGGCGGCCTTCGGCATCCGTATTGGTGATTTCGATGCTGCGCCCGCCCCGGCTGATCAGCACATCCCCCGGCCGCACCGAAGAGGCGGAGATGGAATTTTCCGCGATCGGCACCAAAACGCTCAGCCGCACGGGCAAAGCGGCGGACATGACCAGCTGCGCCAGCGCCAAGGCATGTGCCGCGCCGCCCATGTCTTTCTTCATCAAGGCCATGCCGGCCCCGGTTTTCATGTTCAGCCCGCCGGTATCGAAGGTGACGCCCTTGCCGATCAGGCAGATATGGGGCGCGGCGGGATCCTTCCCCCAAGTCATATGCAGCAAGCGGGGCGGCTCATAGGCGGCGCGGCCCACGCCGTGCACAAGGGGATAGCCGGCAGCGAGCAAATCCTCGCCGATCACCGCTTCCAGGCGCGCGCCAAAGCGATCCGCGAGGCTTTGGGCCACGCTCTGCAGCGCGGCCGGGCCCATATCGCCGGCGGGCGTGTTGACGAGATCGCGCACCAGATAGACGGCCTCGGCCTGGCGCTGCGCCTCGGCCATATCGGCCCCGACAGGCGGGCAGAGCCGCGCGCCGGCCCGGCTCCTGGCCTTGTAGCGATCGAAGGCATAGGCCCCCAGCGCCCAGGCGATGGCCGACTGGGTGGGATCGAGCGGGGCCGGGCCCGGGGCCAGGCGATAAATCCCGCTTGGCAGATGCGCTGGCGCCGCCCCGATCAGCATGGGGGAGGGGGCCTCCCCCAGGCCCAGCACGCAATGGCTCAGGCCGCCATCGGCATTGTGCACATGCAGCAAGCGCCCCGCCTGGGCCTTGAAGCCCTGGCTGGCGGCGTAGGCCTGCAAGCCCGGCGAAAGCTGCTGGAAGAATTGCGGCCAATGGCTGGCCGGCAAGCCATACACATCCAAGGCGGGATCATTCGGATTTGCGAAACAGTCAGCGGCCAGCATGCCAAGATCCAGAGTTGCGATTTGCGTCAAAAAGCAGTGGCGCGCAGGATATTAACGTTTTGTGCAGCGATGCGCGCGAGATTGGCCATGCTTAAGGATGTGTGCATGTCTCAGCAATCCCATCTCGCTATTCTGCTTGCGGCCGGTGCGCTGGCGGGCTGTGCCGGCACCCAGGCCGAAGGCCGGCTTGGCAAGGCCGATGCGCTGGCCCGCACGCAGATCGTGCGCGCCGATACGCTGTCGCAAATGAGTTTTTGGGCCAAGCAAGCCGATCTTTATCCGGATGATCCGGTGGCGGCAGCCGAGTTTGTCAACGCGCTGCGGCGCGGGCACCAGCCCGATCGCGCGGTTGAGGCCGGGGCCCAGGCCCTGCAGCGTTTACCGCAGGCCAAGGAATTGCGACGGGCCTATGCGCATGCTTTGCTGGCCTCGGGCCGCGGCGCGGAGGCCGTGCTCCTGCTTTCGCAATTGGTGCAGGAAGATGCCCAAGACTGGCGCGCGCGCGATGCCTTGGGCGTCGCGCTCGATCAATCGGGCCGCCCAGCCCAGGCGCGCTTGGCCTATCAAGAGGCGCTCAAACTGATGCCGGATCAGGTTGGCGTGATGACCAATCTGGGGGTTTCCTATCTCCTGACCGGGGATGCGGCCAAGGCTGAAGACGTGCTGCGTAGGGCCGTCGAGCTGCCGGGGGCCAGCGCCGAAACGCGGCAGAACCTCGCTTTGGCCATCGGCCTGCAGGGCCGCTTTTCGGAGGCCGAGGAGATCCAGAGCGTGGATCTTGCGCCCGAACAGGTGGCCAGCAATGTCAACTTCCTGCGCAAGCTGCTCAGTGATGGGCGGCGCTGGGAAGATTTGACCAAGGCGCAATAGGCCGCGCGGCGCGCCTCAGCTCATCTCTATGAGGTGCGCGACGGTTATTTGCTGAATTGCGCGCTGATCTGGATCGCGGCGGGCCCAAGGATCACCACGAACAGCACTGGCAAGAAGAACACGATCATGGGCACCGTCAACTGCGCGGGCAAAGCGGCGGCCTTCTTTTCCGCGGCGGAAAGGCGCAATTCGCGATTTTCCTTGGCCATGATGCGCAAGGCCTGGCCCACGGGCGTGCCATATTTTTCGGCCTGGGTCAGGGCCATGGCCACGGATTTCACCCCGGGATGGTTGGTGCGCTTGCCGAGATTTTCATAAGCCACCCGCCGATCCGAGAGATAGGCCAGTTCCGCCGTGGTCAGCGAAAGTTCTTCGGCCAATTCCACCGATGCCGAGCCGATCTCGCCCGCAACGCGCTGCATGGCCAATTCCATGGACATCCCGGCCTCCACGCAGATCAGCATCATATCCAGCGCGTCGGGAAAGGCGCGCATGATCGAAGCCTGGCGCTTGGCGATCATGTTGGTCAGGTAAATGTTGGGCCCATAAAAGCCGATCGCGGTGGCCGCGGCGACGATCATCAAATGCCAGCGGGGATTGACCTTGTCGCCGATATTGGGCAATTGCAGATAAACAAATGCCACGACTGCGAACACGATTGGCAATGCCAGGCGGCAGAAGTAAAAGATATTGACGGGCATGGGCCCGCGCAGGCCTGCTTGCATCAATTTGCCCTGGAGGGTAGAATCCTCCAACAGGTTGCGCAAATTGAGCTGGGCAACAATTTTCGGCAGGACGCCCTTGGCTTCTTGGCGAATGCCCGCCGGCTTATCCAATTCTTTACGGCTTTTACGGCGCAATTCTTCGCGCTTGTTGGAAACGCTTTTCAACCGGCCCACCAGCCGATCACCGACCACCAAAGGCCGGGCCAGGGTGATCACCGTGGCAAAGCAGGCGATTGCCGCAACCAAAGCGATGAGATTGGCAGGTTCGAGCAGCGCAAGCATGACAGCCTCAGAATTTGAAATTGATCATTTGCCGCATGGTCAGGACGCCCATGGCCATCCACACCCCCGCGCCCATGAGCGCCAGCTGGCCGCCGGGATCAGTGAACAGCAGCGAGATGTAATTGGGCTGCAGCACCCAGACCGCGATGCCAACCAAGGGCGGCAGCGCCCCGATGATCATCGCCGACGCCTGCGCCTCGGAACTCAGCGCCTTGATCTTTTCGCGCATCAGCTTGCGTGAGCGCAGCACGGAAGAAAGATTGCCCAGGGCTTCGGAAAGATTGCCGCCGGTTTTTTGCTGGATGAGAATAACGGTGTTGAAGAAGTTCACTTCCGGCAGGGGCATGCGATCATAAAAGCGCTGGAGCAATTGCTCCATCGGCGCGCCCATGGCCTGATTATCGACCAGGCGCTTGAATTCTTCGCGCACCGGTGAGGCAGAATCCTTGGCAATGATTTGCAAGCATTGGTTCAGCGGCAGGCCGGATTTGACACCGCGCACGATGATCTCGATGGCATCGGCCAATTGCTCGATGAATTTTTTTTGGCGGCCCTTGATCATCCCGCCCAAAAGCCAGCGCGGCAGGCCGATGCCGGCCGCTGCCGCCGACATCAACGCCAGATAGGGCGATTTCTGGGTTGCAAAAACCAAGAGGCCCATCACCAGGCCCAGCGCGAGGGAGGTGATCCAGAACGCGATTTCCGGAACGGCCAGCCCCGCCTGATCGAGCCGCCCGCGAATGGTGATGCGCGATTTGCGCTGCTGTTTTTCGCGTGCCGATAATTCTTTCAGGGCATCATTATTGGCCTGCTTCAGCCGCTTGTTCTGCACCTGGGCCGGGGTTGCAGCGCGCGCCACCTTGCCCTGCTTGATCACCTTCATGCGCTTGGAATTGGGCCGTCCAGCCCCGGAAAACACAAACAGGCCAAGCCCGGCGATCACCACAAACAACAGGCCAGCGAGCAGCAAAGCGGGATCCATCAGGCACGATCCGATTCATCGAGCGCCTGGGCGAGCTCTTTGTCCAAGCCGAAATAGCGCGCCCGTTCCCAGAAACGGGGGCGCCCGATGCCGGCCCCGCGATGGAAGCCGATGATTCGCCCGTTTTGATCTTCTCCCTGGATTTCGTAATTCAGCAGATCCTGGGTGACGATCACTTCGCCTTCGAGGCCCATAACTTCCGTCACATGCGTGATCCGGCGCGAGCCATCACGCAGCCGCGCGGCCTGAATGATGACATCGATCGAACCCACGATGATTTCGCGTAGCGTCTTGGATGGAAGCTTGAAGCCCCCCATGGTGATCATGGATTCCAGGCGCGAGAGGGCTTCGCGCGGAGTGTTGGCGTGCAAGGTACCCATCGAGCCGTCATGGCCCGTATTCATGGCCTGCAGCAGATCGAAGGCCTCAGGGCCGCGCACTTCGCCCACGATGATGCGATCGGGCCGCATGCGCAGGCAGTTCTTGACAAGATCCGTCATCGTTACCTGGCCGCTGCCTTCGAGATTGGCCGGGCGGGTTTCGAGGCGCACCACGTGCGGCTGCTGCAATTGCAATTCGGCGGCATCTTCGCAGGTGACGACGCGCTCATTGGGATCGATAAAGGCCGTCAGGCAATTGAGCAAAGTCGTCTTGCCCGAGCCGGTGCCACCGGAAATCAGCACATTGCAGCGGCTGGCCCCGATGATGGACAGCATTTTCGCCCCCGGCGGGGAAATGGAGCCGAATTCCACCAGATTTTGCAGCTTGAGCTTGTCGCGCTTGAATTTCCGAATGGTCAACGTGGGGCCATCGATGGCCAGCGGCGGGGCGATGACGTTCACGCGGGAGCCATCGGCCAGGCGGGCGTCGCATATGGGAGAACTTTCATCAACGCGCCGGCCAACCTGGCTGACAATGCGTTGACAAATATTCATCAATTGGCCGTTGTCACGAAAGCGCACATTCGTTTTGTGAACCTTGCCACCGACTTCGATGAACACGCTGGATGCGCCATTGACCATGATATCGGAAATATCATCGCGGGCCAGAAGTGGCTCAAGGGGGCCATAGCCCAAGACATCATTGCAGATATCTTCGAGCAGGGCTTCCTGCTCGGTGATCGACATCACCACATTCTTGATGGAAACGATTTCCGCGACGATGTCACGGATTTCTTCGCGGGCGCTGCGCTGATCCAATTGCGCCAATTGGCCAAGATCGATGGTTTCGATCAGCGCGGTGAACAGCACCGATTTGACGCGGTAAAACTCTTCCGATCGCTGTTCCACCGCCGCTTCAGGCGCGCGCAGCACGGGCGGGGGGGCCGGTGCCCGCGCCGGGGCGG
The DNA here is from genome assembly GCA_964484435.1 of uncultured Caulobacteraceae bacterium. GTDB lineage: Bacteria > Pseudomonadota > Alphaproteobacteria > Caulobacterales > Aquidulcibacteraceae. Next base: position 7,805 of record CAZAGL010000010.1, on the reverse strand, counting down.
GCGCTTGGGCCGCGGAGAGGGCCGCCCCCCCCGTGACCGAAGCGGCGCTGCGCGGCTGGGCAATGGCGCGCTGCGCAGCAGGGCTTGCCACCGGCGAAGGCGCAGAATCGGCGGTGCGCTTGCCGAACATGGTTTGCTACCTCAGCGGTTTAAGAAAGGGATGCGGGAAAGCAGGCTGGCGCGCGGCCGGGTGGCCGGCTCACGCCCCGTCAGGGCCCGCACCAGATCATCGATGGCCATCGCAGCCTTGGATGTGGGGGCGGATTCAAACAGCATTTGCCCATTATTGGCCGCCGCCCCAAACACCACGGGATCGAAGGGGATGACGATGGCCGGCTGCAAGCCAAGCGCCTCAGAAAAATCCTTCAGCGGCACTTCGGGCCGCTTGGGCACGCCCATTTGATTGAGCACGATGGTGGGCGGCGGATCATGCGGGCGCGCGGCGCGTAGCAAATCCACCATGTTTTTGCAATTGCGCAGCGCGCCCAGATCGGGCGTGGCCACCAGAATGACTTCGCTGGCGCTGAGCAGGGTTTGCTTGACCCATGGGCTCCAGATATGGGGCACATCCAGCACCGACATGGGGGCAATCCGCCGGATCCGCTCCAAAACCAATTCGCAAGACGATGTCTCGAAGGCGAATTCCTGCTCCAAAGTGGCCGGGGCCGTGAACAAAGACAGGCGCTCGGTTTGTTTTAGGAGCAGACGCTCCAAAAACACCTCATCGATGCGATCGGGGGAATTGAGCGCCTCCGAAACGCCGGAGCTGCTGTCTTGATTGAAATCCAGGGCCACCGTGCCAAAGCTGAGATCAAGATCCACCAAAATGGTGTTGGTGTTGAGCCGTTCGGCAAACGCATAGGCGATATTGTGGGCGAGGGTAGAGGCACCGACGCCGCCGCGCGTGCCGGCCACCGCGAAAGCGCGCCCAACAAAGGGGCGATCGGGATCAACAAACAGGCCCGCGATGGATTCGATGAATTGCAGCGGCTGAACGGGTGCCACCAGATATTCGCTGATGCCGCGCCGCATCAATTCGCGGTAAAGGGCGATGTCATTGGCCCCGCCGATGACGATCACCTTGGTGGAGGGATCGACCATGGGGGCCAGCCGATCGAGATCGCGCAGCACGCTGGCCGGATCGGCCTTGATATCCAGAATCAGCAAATTGGGGCTGGCCTGAACGCTCAGGCGCTCCATCGCGGCGGCCACGCCGCCGGGCTCCATATGCAGCATGGCCTTGGCCAGCCGACGATCCTTGCTGGCCCGGGCCAGCGCCTCCAGAATCTCGGGCCGGTCACAGAAGGCATCGATGCCGATGCGCGGCACCGAGGCCTCGACCGCATTGGAAGACGGCGTGTAATAGCCGGCATTGCCATCCGCGCTTGGTTCACCCAGGCTGAACAGGCCCGCATCCGAAGCCGGCTGCGGGTAGGGGGCCGGGTCTTCGGCACCGAGATCGAAAGCCAGCGGATCATGCGCCGGATCGAGTGCCAAATCCGCTTCATCGGGCCAACTGGACGTGCTCATTTTTGCCATGGATCGGCCCCTATTCGCTGCCGAGTTCTTGCACGCCGACCTGCTCCGAAGTGGAGCGGATGGCATGCGAGGGCTCACCCCTGCGGAATTTATCGAAAACGACTTCGCGCCGGGCGCTGTCCCGTTCCGTGCCTTCGCGCGGGCCCAACAGATCGGCCGGATCGGCGACCATGGCGGCCAGATTGGCGCGATCGGAACACCCAAAGCCCTCATAGGCATTGTTGTTGGGCCGGGCGGCGAGATCATAGGAAGAAACATTACGGCATTCGGGGGCGGTGGCCGTGTAGCGCGTAAAGCTGATAACCACCGGATCGGCCTCGCCGCCTTCATAGGGCTGGCTGGTCAAGGCCGCATAGGTAATCCCGCCTTCCACCAATTGGGCGCGCACCTGGGCGGCAAAGCCCTTCGCGATGGCCGAACCGTTGGGGGCCGTGACCATCAGGGGGCCGTGGCCGATGCTGCGATAAAGGCGGCCAAACCCATCGATCTCGGCGCTTTGGATGGCATCGGGCGCGTTGCCGGCAACGTTCAGCACCAGGCGCTCGCTGCCTTCCACCACATCGATCACATGGGCATCGGCTTGGCTCGCCGCGCCATGCCCGTTGATCAGCGGGGCCTTGCTGGCGCAGGCCCCAAGCGCCAGCGAGAGCGCAAACAGCGAAAGCGGCGAAACGGGCTTTGTCATGGGATCACATGGCCTTGCGGCCCCTCCAGGGCTTTTCCGCCTGCATCCCCGCTGGGGGTTCTGTAGACGGCATTGAGGCGCTGCCGGAAAAAGCCGCCGGCATCGGAGGCATTGCGATAGCCATCGAGCGGGGTTTTGAGATCCTTGGGATCGACCGGCTTGACGAGATAGGGCGTGACGATGATCACGATCTCGGTGTCGCTATTGACGAAATCGCGCGAGCGGAAGGCCGCGCCCAGCACCGGCAAATCCTTGGCCCCTGGCACGCCCTCGATGGCCTGGCGGGTGCTTTCCTGGATCAGGCCGGCGATGACCATGGCCGAGCCGGAAGGCATTTCCACCGTGGTTTCGGCGCGCCGCACGCTCAAGGCCGGGATCGAAATACCCTGCAAGGTGATGGCCCCGGATTGAGAAAGATCGCTGACTTCGGTGGCGATCTTCAGAGAAATCCGCCCACCCGAAAGCACCAGCGGCGTCACGGCCAGGCCGATGCCGAATTCGCGAAAGGCGATGGCGATCTGGCCGTTATCGGCGGCCACCGGCACGGGGAATTCGCCGCCGGCCAGAAATTTCGCCGATTCCCCGGAAATGGCGGTGAGGTTGGGCTCGGCCAGGACGCGGGCCAGGCCGGCCCGCTCAAAGGCGCGCACCGTGGCGGCCACCGTCTGGTTGGTCGGATCGGTCGGGGTTTGCCCCGATCCCGCCGGCGTGATCGGCACGCTGTCGTCGCGGATCACGCCGCCGGTGGCAGTCAGGCCGCCCAAAAGCTGGCCGGCGATGGAAAAGCCGTTGGCGGTGGCCAGATTGACGAACGTATCTTCCGAGACCACCCGGTTGATGATGTTCTCAAGATCGACATTGATGCCAAGCTGCTTGACGATATTGCGGCTCAGCTCGATAACGCGGACCTTGATCAGGACCTGTTCTTCCCCCTCGACCACGATGGAATTGACGATATTTCCTGAATAGGTGCCGGTGGCCTGGGCGGCCCCGGCCGCGCCATTTTGGCCTTGCGTGCCGGCCAGCAATTGCTTGGCCAATTGCAAGACCCGATCGGCATCGGCGGCGGAGGGCACCGTGCCGGTGAGGATCAGGGAGCCGGAAAGCGCCTCGGCGCGCACCCGCGCCTTGGGCACGATCTTGGCGATCATGGTGTTGAGGGTCTGGGCGTCCGGCTCGACCCGGATATCCAGATGCCCGATGGGCCGACCCTGGTGATCAAAGAAGAATGCGTTGGATTGGCCGATTTTTTTGCCGACGAGATAAACGCGATTGGCATTGCGCACCACCGCATCGACGATATCGGGGTTGGAAACGACCACATCGGCCGCCGCGGCCGGCAGATCGATGACGGCGGTTTTGTCTCGCGGCAGGATCACCTCGCGCGCGGCGCTGGAATCGGCGGCCGTCAGCGTGAGATGCAAGGAGGCGGTTTGCGCCAGGCTGGTGGGGATGGCCGTGCACACGGCCATGACGGCCATGGCAAAGGGGGCGTGTTTGCGCATTAGCGGCCTCCACCTTGGGCGGAAGCCACCTGGCCACCGGCATGCACCAAGACCGTATCGCGCCCGACGGCCTGCTGCAGGATGCGTGCGCGCGGATGGGCCGAGGAGGCGATGGTCTGGCCACTGGCCGGCTCTTCGCTGCGCAGGCCGCGCAAAGCCAGCGAAATTTCTCCGAGCTTGCCGGCCGTGGTCAGCACTTCGGCATCATCGGGCGTCAATTCCAGGGTGGCCACCGCGCCGGTGACGGCGGCCGGCTTGTTGTTGTCATTGCTGGGCGGTTCGATGACCTGATCGATGGCCAGAACGCGGATGTCTTCGAGCACGAGATCGGAGCGCACGATGCTGCGGCTTTCCGTGTCGCTGCCCACCGTGATGGTGCCGGTCACCAGCACATCGACACGATCATCGGGCAGCACGAAGCCCGCGGCCGCCGTCTCCTGCTTGATGGGCACGGCAATGGCCCGATAGCCGGGCTTGAGCAAGGCGGCCATGAAGCCCTGATCGCCGGCTTTGACCAGGCGATCGGCAAAGACCGGCTCGCCAACGCGCATATCCACGCGCACGACCGAGCCGGTGAATTCCTCGATCGCGCCGGCCTGCTTGGCCTGGAGCACAAAGCCTTCGGGCGCTGCCCCATCGGGCCAGACCGTCCAGCGCAGATCGGCGCTTTGCACCTGCTGGCCGCGCGTCAGGGCCTTGGCGGCGGTCAACACCATGGTGCGCGCCACTTCGGGTGCCGCGACGGGGGCAGGCGCGGGGCGCTGCGTCATCCCGCGCACGAGCACGAGGGCCATCACCGCCGCCAGGAGTGCGGCCCCAAACACCGCGATTTGCCGAACATTCATCGCATCATCCCATCGGGGGCATCATCCACCCCAGGCAAAAGGAGCATGCACCGCCTAAGGCAAGGTTAACGCGGGGCGAATCAGGTGAGATTTAGGATGGGCAGATGTGGTAGGGCTGCAACGCCGCCTACGGCGATGGCCACAACATAAGGTGCGCCCACTTCGCGATCGAGCAGACGGTTCAGGAAAGCGGGGCGGCCAGCGGCGGGGGCGGCCATCCGGCGCGCCAGGATCAGCGAAAGCGAGAGCAGGCCACCGGCGACGGCCATCCACACCAGCAAAGGGCTCATGGCCGCGATGCCGGTCCAGATGCTCATGGCGGCCAAGATTTTGGCATCGCCCCCGCCGAACACGTTCAGCTGAAACAGCAAATAGGCCAAAGCCAGGGCCAGCGCGCCGATCGCGTAATGCAAGCCGATGGCCCCGAGGCTTTGCCCGGCGGCCAGGGCCAGCGGCAAATAGGCGCAGGCCAGCAGCACAGAAATGCGATTGGGGATTTCCATCCGCGCGATATCGCAGCCCGCCGCCCAGAGCAGGAGGCCGAGAAAGACGAAAGATGAGATCAGATCGAGCATGGGCGCACCATATTATGGGGTCGGCTGGGTTAGCGCGTTCCCGATCGTTTCAAAGGTCTGGGTTAAGGCCGGCGCAAACAGCGCCAACGAGCCGACGATGGCGATGGCGATGAGGGCCGCGATCAGGCCATATTCGATGGCCGTGGCACCTGATCGATTGCACGCGAACTTGCACATTTTGCCTCGCAATCGAAGATGGCGCGCTGCGCCAACCAAGCTGGCTTCCTGGATAGGCGGTTTCCCGCCTATCCATTCTCAAAGTGCCCGGATCGGCGAATTACGACGCGACGCCGCGGGTCGTGCCGACGCTGGTGGATACGTTGTTAAAGGTCGTGCGCAGGTTGGTGCCCAATAGAGTCACGGCGGTGATGATGGCCACCGCGATGAGGGCAGCGATCAGGCCGTATTCGATGGCCGTGGCGCCGGACTTGTTTTTCAGAAACTTCTTCATGACATGCTCCATGTGGTGTCGAGTGTGTGCGTTGAAGTTCTCAGCAAGTCGTCACACCCGACGGCTCGTTTCGAACGTGTCCAGATTGGCAGATAAGCCCTAACATTCGGTTTTCTCGCAGAGTAAAAATCCTGTAAACCATACAATTATTTCGGAGATTAAATGATTGCACATTAATCTATTGGGTTAGCGAAGCGTTTACATATTTGCCCCAGCCTGCGGGCGTTATTGTGTAAAGGAGAGCGCGCCATGCGCCATGGGCTGATTTCCGCGATGGTTTTGGGGGCTTTGGCGCTGGCATCGCCCGCTTGGGCCGCCGATCAAGCCGGCGCGCGCCTATCCGTGGCGGTCAATGAGGCGCGGGCCGTTGCCCTATCCCAGGCGGCGGCCGGCGTGGCCGTGGGCAATCCGCTGATCGCCGCCGTCACCGTGCAGAATGATCATTTGATCTTTGTCACCGGCAAGGGCGTGGGGGCCACCAATCTCATCGTCGTCGATGCGGCGGGGCGCACCATTCTGGAGCGCAGCGTGCAGGTCACGCCCGATCCCGATAGCAGCGTGCTGCTGATCCGCGGGGCCAAGGCGGTGCCGCATAATTGCGCAGGTGCATGCGTGGCCATCGAGCAAAGGCAATAAACCATGCAGCGCCTGGGCTTTCTGCGCAATCGCAAGGGCGTGACGGCCATCGAGTTCGGCCTGCTGGCCGCGCCGTTTTTTCTGCTGCTGCTGGGCACGCTGGAAGTCGCTGCCGTGTTTTTGACGGAAACCAGCCTCACCCAGGCGCTGGAAACCAATGTGCGCATCATCCGCACCGGCGCGGCGCAGACCTCCGCGCCGGCTGTCACGGCGGCGGAATTTCGCCAGCGCGTGTGCGACAGCATGCGCCAAATCCTGCCCAGCGTGGATTGCGCGCGGCTCTATGTGGATGTGCGCGCCTTTGGCTCGTTCGGGGCCAGTGCCACGGCGGGCGGCCCGCCCATCCGCAATGGGCAATTCGATCCCACCCAAGTGGTGTATGATCCCGGCGGCGGGGATGAAACCATCCTGGCCCGCGCCTATTACGAATATCAGATCGTCACGCCCATGATGTCCGTGTTGCTGGCGGATTTGTCCAATGATGTGCGCCTGCTGCAGACGACGGACCTGTTCCGCAGCGAGCCCTTCATATGATGGCCCGCCCCAAGAACTTCCGGCACCACAAAAGCGGCGCGGCCGCCGTGGAATTCGCTTTGCTTTTGCCCGCGATGGTCGTTACTCTGTTTGGCGTGCTGGAGGGCACGGAGCTGATCGTGGCCAATCGCGCGGCCGAAAAAGCCGCGGCGGCGTTGGCGGATGTATCGTCCCGGTATACGATCATGACGGGGACGGAAATCTGCGATGTGCTAACCGGGACCAGCGCCGTGGCCAGCCCCGATTCCCCCTCCGATCTGCAAATGCGGCTGACTTCGATCAATGTCGATAACAATGCCGTGGCGCGGGTGGAATTCAGCGTCATCCAGGGCACCGGCTTTGCGCGCCAGAATGCCGGCACGGTGATCACCAATGAAATCCCGCTTAATCTGCGCGAAACCTCGAAGCAGAGCCCGATCGTGCGCGCCGAACTGACGCTGACCTATCGGCCAACCTTTGTCTATCTGTTCGCGCCGCCTTTCACTTTGCGCCATGTGGAATATCGCCGGCCGCGTCTAGTCAGCGTGCTGCCGCGCTCTGGCACCACCAGCCCCTGCGGGGCTTGACGCCGGGCGCGCAACGCGCGACCTCTTGGCATGCTGACACCAGAAGCCGCCGTGGACGCGCTGGAGGCAGGCTATCGCGCCGCGATCCTTGCTTTGCAATCTTGCCTGCGAACATTCGCCCAAACCGGGGAGGCCCCCAGCCCGCAGGCGCGGGCGGCCTTCCGCTATCCCGAATTGCGGCTGCGCCATCTGCGTGATGCGCCGGCCCCGCGCCTGAGCCGCGCTTATGCGCATCTGATCTGGCCCGGCGATTACGCCATTTCCGTCACCCATCCGGGTGCCTTTCGCGGCTATTTGCTCTCGCAGCTCCAGCTTTTGGTGCAAGATTATGGCGCGGAGCTGTCCGTCGTCGCCAGCGACAGCGAAATCCCCTACACCTTTGCCCTGGAAGGGCTGGAAGAGGATCTCCTGGCCCATACCGCGCCGGCCGATCTGGCCCGCTGCTTTCCCTGCCCGCGTTTGGCCGATG
>CAZAGL010000009.1:6818-21750 GCA_964484435.1 uncultured Caulobacteraceae bacterium | reverse complement strand
GAGAGGCGGTGCCCCAGATACCCTGGATCCCCGGCTTCGGCTGCGCCGAACCGGGGGGCGGATGATCTCGACTCCCATCATGCCACCGATCCCCGGCTTCGCACTGCGTGCGAACCGGAAAACCCCCATGAACCCGAGTGCGGAGCCGTGAAACCGCCCTGCCCCATTGCCTCACACCAGCCGGCTTTGCACCATGGCGGCCCGGATGAAATCGGCGAACAAGGGGTGCGGCTCAAACGGGCGGCTTTTCAGCTCGGGATGGTATTGCACCCCGACGAACCAGGGATGATCGGCGCGTTCGACCGTCTCAGGCAGCAGCCCATCGGGGGAAAGCCCCGAAAAGCGCAAGCCCGCCGCCTCCAGCCGCGCGCGATAACCGGCATTGACCTCATAGCGATGGCGATGGCGCTCAGAAATCCGCGCGCTGCCATAGATCTGTGCGATACGGGAATCCTCGGCCAGCACGGCGTCATAGGCCCCCAGCCGCATGCTGCCGCCCATTTCGCCCTCGGCGGCCCGCACTTCCAGGGAATTGCCGCGCACCCATTCCGTCATCAGGCCAACAACCGCATGCTCGGTCGTGCCGAACTCGCTGGAATTGGCCTCGGCGATGCCCAAAAGATTGCGCGCCGCCTCGATCACCGCCATTTGCATGCCGAAACATATGCCGAAATAGGGCAATCCGCGTTCGCGCGCGAAGCGGCAGGCTTCGATTTTGCCCTGCGCGCCGCGCTCTCCGAAGCCACCCGGCACCAGAATGCCGTGCACGCCTTCCAAAGCCTGGGTGACCCCGCTTGGCCGCTCGAAGGCTTCTGCCTCGATCCAGCGAATGTCCACGCGCACATTGTTGGCAAGGCCCCCATGGTGGAGCGCCTCGATCAGCGATTTGTAGGAATCCTTCAGGCTGGTATATTTACCGACCACGGCCACCGCCACGTCCCCATCGGGATTACGCAGGCGTTCGACCACGCGCTGCCAGCGGCTCAAATCCGGGGCGGGCGCGATATGCACCCGGAAACAGCGCAGCAATTCCTCATCAAGGCCCGCCTCGTGATAGGCCAGGGGGGCTTCATAGATATGCGGCAGATCGCGTGCCTCGATCACCGCGCTTTCGCGCACATTGCAAAACAGCGCGATCTTGCGGCGCTCTTCGGGCGGCACGGGCCGATCGCAGCGGCACAGAATGATATCGGGCTGGATGCCGATGGAGCGCAGCTCTTTCACCGAATGCTGCGTCGGCTTGGTTTTCATCTCGCCGGCCGAAGGGATGAAGGGCAGCAAGGTCAGATGGATGAAGGCGGTCTGATCGCGCTCCAGCTCCTGGCCCAATTGCCGGATGGCCTCGAAAAAGGGCAAGCCCTCGATATCCCCCACCGTGCCGCCGATCTCGCACAGCACGAAATCGGCATCGCCAGGCTCGGACAGCACAAAAGCTTTGATGGCATTGGTCACGTGCGGGATGACTTGCACCGTGGCCCCGAGATAATCGCCCCGGCGCTCTCGCGCGATGATGTCCTGATAGATGCGCCCGGTGGTGATATTGTCCGCGCGGGTGGCGCTGACGCCCGTAAAGCGCTCGTAATGGCCGAGATCCAGATCGGTTTCGGCACCGTCATCGGTGACGAACACCTCCCCGTGCTGGCTGGGGGACATGGTGCCGGGATCGACGTTCAGATAGGGATCGAGCTTGCGCAGCCGCACCTTGTAGCCGCGCGCCTGCAGCAAGGCCCCCAAGGCGGCCGCAGCGATGCCCTTGCCCAGGGAAGATACAACGCCGCCAGTAATGAACACATACCGCGCCATTGGCACGCCCCCAAAACGCCCGGCCCCAAAACCTGACTCTGAATTCCTTGGCCGCGAACAAATTGGCCTTCAAAAGCTGGCTGCCCAGACAGGCACCAGGCTTGGCTAAACGAAGTGATGCGCCGAGGCCGCGATCATTCCTCGGGGCCCGCGCGCGGCCGTGGCAAGGTGGGTGCAGGCACCGCAGCGGGTGCAGGCTCCACCGATTCGGGCGGCGTTGTGGAGGGGGTTGCCACGATCGTCGAAACAGCCGGGGGTGTTGACGCGGCAGCCGGTGCACGGCGCGGCGCGGCCTCCAGGCGTGCGGGCTGCGCTGCTGGCTGAGATGCCCCGGGGGAAGAAGCCGGCAAGGGAGCCGCGCGCGGCGCGATCGTGCTGGCTGGTGCCGCGGATGGGGTTGGCAAGGGCCCTGCCGCCGCGGCCAATTCTTCGCGGTTTTGCAAGGGGCCGGCGCGCTGCACGGCTTCCTGCGCGGAGGGCACACGCTGCGTGCCGGGATCTTCGCCGATCGGCGCGGCTGCCAAAGGCGGACTGGTGGTTGGGGCTGGCGCGGAAATGGGCGCACCGCCAGGGATGCGATCGATCACCGAGCGATCATGGCGCGCGCTGCCGGCCAGCATGGTCAAGCTGATGCTGGTCACGAAAAAAATGGCCCCAGCCACCATGGTCAAACGGGCCAGGGCATCGGCCGCGCCGCGCCCGGAAATCAAGCTGTTGGAGCCTCCGCCCATGCCCAAGGCCCCGCCCTCGGAGCGCTGCACCAAGACAAGGCCCACCAAAGCGGCCGCCACGAAGAGATGGATAACGAGAATAACGATGGTCAAACGAGTGGGCTCCCAGCCGGGGCAGGTGTGCAAAGCGCGTTTCTATAACCAAGACCGAAGCATCGCGCCAGTGCCGATCCATTGCAACGCCCGTTTGCCTGCATGTCCTCGCGGGCAAAGCGGGCCCGGTCGTGTGTTTTGCCGATCAAGCGGCCGCAGAAATAATGCTGAGGAATGCGGCCGTATCGAGGCTGGCGGCACCGACGAGCAGCCCATCCACGCCGGGATTGGTCAGGAGATTCACGCAATTGCTGGCCCGCACCGAGCCGCCATAGAGGATCAGCAGCCCCTGCCCGCACCCCTTTGCCCGCAAGGCGGCGCGGATCGTCCCATGCATTTCGGCGATTTGGGCGCTGCTGGGCGTGCTGCCTGTGCCGATGGCCCAGATGGGCTCATAGGCCGCCACCAAATGCGCGCCTTCCAGCTCGGGCACGCTGGCCTGGATCTGTTCCAGAACGGCCGGCACCGCCTCATTGCGGGCGCGCTGGGCCGCATCTTCACCAAAACATACGATCGGGATCAGCCCGGCTTGCAGCGCCGCCTGGATTTTGCGCCCAACATATTCGCCGGCCTCCCTGTGGCCGCAGCGCCGCTCGGAATGCCCAAGTATAACGTATCTTGCCCCGCTTTCGCGCAGCATCGCCGCGCTGAGATCGCCGGTGAAGGGCCCATCGGTCTCTGCGGCGCAATCTTGGGCCCCGACATCGAGGCTCAGGGGCGGCCCTGCCGCTCGGACAATGCGCGCCGCCTCGCGCAGCAAGGTGGCTGGCGGGCAAATCACCACCTGGGGCCCAATTTGCGCGTGCTTGGTCATGCCCCGGGCCAATTGCTCGATATCGGCGAGATTTTCGCCTCGGCCATGCATTTTCCAATTGCCAACGATCAGCCTTCTCACACACATTCCCCGTATTGCACCCCGTCACCTCCATTGTGATTGCATCTGCGCGCGCACATCGCCACAAGCATCGCCAAACAAAGGAATGAGCACGACGATGCTTTCTGAAATGCGAAAAGTCACGCGCGGCTGGCTGGGCGGCGGGTTGTTATTGCTGATTGCCGGCTCGTTCGCGGTGTTCGGGATCAACCGCAACCAGATCCAATCCATCGGCGCGGCCGATCAATTGGCGCGCGGGCGCGGTGTTTCCGTTAGCGAGCGCGAATTGCAGAAAGAATTCGATCAGGATCTGGAAGGGGCCCAGCAACAGAACCCGGAATTGACGCGCGCCATCGCGCTGGAGCAAGGGCGCCCGCGCCAATTGCTGCAGCAGCTCATCAATGAGCGATCGATCGATGCCTTGGCCAAGCGCCTGGGGCTGGCCACGTCCGATGCCGAGATTGCCCGCGCCATCCGCGGGCAAAAAGAATTCCAGAACCCCATCTCCGGCCAGTTCGATAACGAATTATACACGCGCCTGCTGGCCGAAAACCGCCTCACCACCGCCGAATATGAAGCACGGTTGCGGACGGGTCTGACGCGCGCCCAGCTTGTATCGGCCGCGGCGGCGGGGGCCGTGGCCCCTAACGCCTTCGCCCGGGTGTTTTTCGATCTGCAGACCGAGCAGCGCATCGTCACCGTCGTGGAAATCAATCCCAGCCTGGTCAAGCCCCCAGCCTTGCCCAACGCCGAGCAATTGCAGGCCTTCTACAAGGAAAACGCCGCGCGCTTCATCGATCCGGAGCGCCGCAGCCTGACTTTGGTCTTTGCCCGCACCAGCGACTTTCTCCCCAAAGTCAGCGTCGATGAGGCCAAAATCCAGGAATTGTTTGAATTTCGCAAACCTTCGCTGACCAGTCCGGAAAAGCGCAGCTATGTGCAGATCTCGGCCAAAACCAAAGAGGCAGCCCAAGAAGCTGCGCGCCGCCTGGCGGCTGGCGAAACGGCCGAAGCGGTCGCGGCGGCTGTCGGCGGCCAGGCTTTGACCGTCACCGATGTCACGCGCGAACAAGCCCCTGATGCGGCGGTGGCCGAAGCCGCCTTCCAGCGCGGCATTGGCGAAACCACCACCGCAATCCAGGGGAAATTGGCCTGGGCCAGCGCGCGCATCACCGGGATCACCCCGGGCGTGAGCCCGAGTCTGGAGGCCATGCGCGAATCGCTGCGCAGCGAATTGGCTAAGGAAGAGGCCGAAAGCCTGGTATCGAGTGCCGTCCAGGCCTTCGAGGAGGCCCGCAATGGCGGCGAATCCCTGGAAACTGCCGCCCAGCAGAATGGCTTGTTCGTTACCAAGGCTGAAAAGATCGCGGCCGATGGGCGCAGTTTTGATGGGGCCGAGCCCCTGGTCAAAGAGAACGCGTTGTTGAAGGCCGCTTTCGCCACGGCGGAAGGGGAATTTACCGATTTCGATACGGTCGAGGGCGGCTATGCGCTGGCCCGCATTGATGCCATCCATCCCAGCGCCCCGATCCCGCTCGAGCAAATCCGGGCCCCGCTCGTGCTGGCCTGGCAGGCCAAGCAGGTCAACGAGGCCATGGCGGCGCTGGCCACCAAGCTGCAAGCCGATGTGGCGGCCGGCAAAGATTTCGCCAAGGCCGCCAGTGCTCTCGGCGCGCCCATCGTGGCCAAAAGCCAGCCCGTGACCCGCTCTCAGCTGGCGCAGGGGCCGGCCGTTGGGCTTGGCAACGCCATTTTCGCGGGCCTTGAAGGCGTGGTGGTGCAAGCCGCCTTGGGCCAAGGCCAGGCGCTGGCGCTGGCCCAGATCGAATCGATCATCAAACAAGATCCCGATGCCGCGCCCGATCTTCTGGCCCAGGCCAAACAAGCGGCCAGTCAACAATTGCTACAGGATTCGCTGTATGCGTTGCAGACGGAGGCGGCCCGGGCCGCCGATGTCAAGATCAATGAAACCCTGTTCAGCCGCAATTTCACAGCCGAGAACAGAGAAGCTGAGCCAGAGGCCAAGCCGTGATCTCGGGAACCGAACCCGGATATGAGGCATTTCGCGCGGCCTATGAGGCGGGCCAGACGCAATTGATCTGGTCCAAGCGGGTCAGTGATCTGGAAACGCCGGTTTCGGCCATGCTCAAGCTGGGGGCTATGGCTGGCGGCTCCTTCATCTTGGAATCGGTTGAGGGCGGCGATTGGCGCGGGCGCTATTCCATCTTGGGCATCGATCCCGATCTGATCTGGCGGGTGCGCGATGGCAAAGCCGAACAAAGCGACGGGGCCTTTGAGGACGCGGCCTTTACCCCCTTGGCTGATCCGCCGCTGGCCGAGCTGCGCCGCCTGCTGAAGGCCAATGCCATGCCGTTGCCGGCGCACTTGCCGCCGCCGGCCGCGGGCCTGTTCGGTTATCTCGGCTATGACATGATCCGCCAGATCGAGCATTTGCCGAACGCCCCGCCGGACGCCCTGCATGTGCCCGAGGCCCTGTTGATGCGCCCACGTTTGGTCGCCGTGTTCGATAATGTGGCCCAGGAAATCACGCTGGTCACGCCCGTGCGGCCCAGCGATTGGAGCGCCCAGGCCGCCTATGCGCTGGCATTACGCCGCTTGAGCGAAGCCGCCGCCTTGCTCGATCAGCCCTACCAGCTGGCAAACGCATGTGGCGAGCCGCCAATGCTCGATGAGCCGGTCTCCAACACCAGCCAGGAGGCGTATCTGGCCATGGTCGAGCGGGCCAAGGTCTATTGCCGCGCTGGCGATGCCTTTCAAGTGGTGCCCAGCCAGCGCTTCAGCGCGCCTTTGCCGCATTCCTCCTTCGCGCTCTATCGGGCGCTGCGCCGGCTCAATCCTTCGCCCTTTTTGTTCCATCTGGCGCTTGGCGATTTCGCCATCGTTGGCTCCAGCCCCGAAATCCTTGTCCGCCTGCGCGATGATATTGTGACGATTCGCCCCATCGCCGGCACGCGCCCGCGCGGCAAGAGCCCGGCCGAAGATGCCGCCCTGGAAGAAGAGTTGCTCGCCGATCCCAAAGAGCGCGCCGAGCATTTGATGCTCCTTGATCTCGGCCGCAACGATGTCGGGCGCGTGGCACGACGCGGCACCCACAATGACGGCAAGCCCGGCGTGCGGGTCACCCAATCCTTCGGCGTGGAGCGCTACAGCCATGTGATGCACATCGTTTCCAATGTCGAAGGCAGTCTGGCCCCCGGCCTCGATTGCGTGGACGCTTTGTTCGCAGGTTTTCCAGCCGGGACGGTCTCGGGCGCGCCGAAAATCCGCGCCATGCAGATCATCGACGAGTTGGAAGTCCATAAACGCGGGATTTATGGCGGCGGCATCGGCTATTTTTCCGTGGGCGGCGATATGGATACCTGCATCGCCTTGCGCACCGCCGTGATCAAGGATGGCATGATGCATGTCCAGGCCGGCGGCGGGGTCGTTCTCGATAGCGATCCGCAGGCTGAGCTGGAAGAAACCTATCACAAGGCGCGGGCTTTGTTTCGGGCCGCCGCCGAAGCTTGGCGCTTTGCTTAGCAACCTTCTAAGGAAATTCCGTGCTCCTGGTCATCGATAATTATGACAGCTTCACCTTCAACCTCGTCCATTATGTAGAAGAGCTGGGCGTGGCCACGCAGGTCGTGCGTAATGACGCGCTGAGCGCCGAGGAGGCCTTGGCCCAAAAGCCGCGGGCGGTTTTGCTTTCCCCCGGCCCTTGCACCCCGAACGAGGCCGGGATTTGCCTGGATTTGCTCGCCAACGCACCAGAGGATTTGCCTATTTTAGGAATCTGTCTTGGCCACCAGGCCATCGGCCAGGCCTTTGGCGGGGAGGTCATCCCCGCCGCGACGATCCTGCACGGCAAAACCTCCCCGGTGCACCATCAAGGCCAGGGTCTGTTTGCGGGGCTGGAAAGCCCGCTGGAGGCCACGCGCTATCACAGCCTGGCGGTTCGCCGTGCCAGCCTGCCGGCGGACTTGATCATCGATGCACACACCGAGGATGGCGAGATCATGGCCCTGCGCCATCACCAGCGCCCGATTTTTGGGCTGCAATTCCATCCCGAATCCATCGCCTCCCAACATGGCAAGGCCCTGATCGCGGCGTTTTTACGCCGAGCGGGCCTGCTTTGAGCCCGGCCCTGCCAGCTTTGCTGCACGATCTGGCCGCCGAGCGCGAGATCGCTCCAGGTCTGTTGGCCGCGGCCATCGATGAGCTGCTCGATGGCGCAGCCAGCCCCGTGCAGGGTGGGGCCCTGCTCATGGGCCTGCGCCTGCCGCGCTTGACGGCTGAGGCCCTCGCCGGCGCGGCCAAGGCCCTGCGCAACCGCATGCTGGGCGTCGATCTCGGCGGTGATCTCACCGATGTGTGCGGCACCGGCGGCGATCAAGCCGGCCTCCTCAACATCTCCACGGCCACGGCCTTCGTGGCGGCGGCGTGCGGCTTGCGCATCGCCAAGCATGGCAATCGGGCGATGAGTTCGCGCAGCGGCGGGGCCGATCTGCTGGAGGCCTTGGGCCTGCGCCTGGATGTGCCCGGCGCGATCCAGCAAGCGGGCATGGCGCAATGCGGGCTGGCCTTCCTGTTTGCGCAAGCGCACCATCCCGGCCTCAAGGAAATCGCCCTGGCCCGCCAGGAATTGGGCTTTCGCACCCTCTTTAATGTCTTGGGGCCCTTGGCCAATCCGGCCGGTGCCAGCCAGCAAGTGCTGGGCGTGTTTTCCCCCGATCTCCTGCTGCCCATGGGCCAGGCTCTGGCCCATCTCGGCTGCGCCAAGGCCTGGATCGTCCATGGCGCGGGCGGCATCGATGAAGTTTCGATCTCGGGGCCCACCGAAGTTTTGGCGCTCGACAACCAAACACTCACCCGGTTCACCATCTGCCCGGCCGATGCCGGGCTCGCAGAGCAGCCCTTGGACAAACTGCGCGGGGGCGATCCCGAACACAATGCCATCGCTTTGCGCGCTCTGCTGGCCGGCGTGCACGATGCCTACCGCGACGCCGTGGTGCTCAATACCGCTGCGGCGCTAACCATGGCCGGCAAGGCCGCCGATCTCCTGGAAGGCGCGCGCATGGCCGAACAGGCTATCGATTCCGGCGAGGCCGCAAAACGCCTGGCCGGCCTTTTGCGCGTGCAGGAAGGCCAAGAATGAGCGACATCCTCGCCAAGATCATGGCCTATAAACGCGAAGAAGTCGCAAGGCGGCGCGCGCACATTTCCCTGGCCGAGATGGAAAAGCGCGCCTTGGCCGCGCCCCCCTGCCGGGGCTTTGCCAAGGCCCTGAGCGCCATGGCCCAAACCCAGCGGCCGGCTTTGATCGGCGAGATCAAAAAGGCCAGCCCCTCCAAGGGCCTCATCCGCGAAGATTTTGATCCGGCCGGCCTGGCGCAGGCCTATGAAGAAGGCGGCGCGGCCTGCCTTTCGGTGCTGACAGACGGGCCAAGCTTTCAGGGCGCGGATGCCCATTTGGAAGCGGCGCGCGGGCGCGTCGGCCTTCCCATTCTGCGCAAGGATTTCATCTGCGATGCTTATCAGATCGCGGAATCGCGGGCGATCGGGGCCGATTGCATCCTGTTGATCCTCGCCGCTCTGAGCGATGAAGATGCTGCACGATTTCTGGCCAGCGCCCGCGATCTTGGCCTCGATGCGCTGGTGGAGGTTCATGACGAAGCCGAGATGGCGCGCGCCAACGCGCTGAACGCGCCGCTGATCGGCATCAATAACCGCTCCCTGCGCAGCTTTGAAACCCGCCTGGAGGTGTTTGAGCGCCTCGCTCCTCTGGCCCGCTCTGGATGTTTCCTGGTCGCCGAATCGGGCATCATTAGCCCGCGGGATCTTGCCCGCTTGGCCAAAGCCGGCGCGCGGGCCTATTTGGTCGGCGAATCGCTGATGCGGGCGGGCGATGTGCGGGCCGCCACCCAGGCTTTGCTCGATGCGGATGAATTTGCCAAATTTTTGCGGGCAACTTGACCGGGAAATAGAACAGCCATAGAACATCGGCTGTGTTAGCGGTTTGTTCCGCTCGGCTGAGGAATTAGTTCGTATGCTCACGCAGAAGCAACGGGAATTGCTGTTGTTCATCCACCAGCGCCTGAAGGAAAGCGGGGTTTCCCCTTCGTTCGACGAGATGAAGGATGCACTGGATCTGGCCTCCAAATCCGGCATCCATCGTTTGATCACCGCGCTGGAGGAACGTGGCTTTTTGCGCCGCCTGGCGCATCGGGCGCGGGCCCTGGAAGTGCTGAAATTGCCCGAATCGGCCGCCGTTTCGGCCCCGCCGCGGGGGCGCTCGGCCTTCAAACCCAGCCTGGTGGGCGCGTCCGTGCCGGCCGGTCAGGCGCAGGCGGCTTTTGATGTGCCCATATTGGGGCGGATCGCCGCCGGCTCTCCGATCGAGGCATTGCAGGGCGAAATCGGGCGCGTACCGGCCAGCGCCGATTTGCTGGCGGGCGGGGAATGCTTTGCCTTGGAGGTGCATGGCGATTCCATGATCCAGGCCGGCATTTTGGATGGGGATGTCGTCGTCCTGCGCAAGGGCGATACCGCAGAAAACGGCGATATCGTCGTGGCGTTGATCGATTCGGAAGAGGCCACTTTGAAGCGGCTGCGCCGGCGCGGCAATTCCATCGCGTTGGAAGCTGCCAATCCCGCCTTCGAAACCCGTATTTTCGGGCCCGGCCGGGTCAGCATTCAGGGCAGATTGGTGGCTCTGGTTCGGCGCTATGGGTGAGCCGGTTTGCCGGCTTGCCGCGCCAAACCGGCTGGGGGCCCGCCAGGGCGTAGCGCACTTTAAGGCCTGTTCTGCCGTCATAAACCGCCGCGCCGCCTTTGCGCTGCAAATCCTCTGAGCGGATCACCAGGCCCTGGGCGCAATTGCTCTCCCCGGCCTGCCTCGGTGCAAGACGGATGAGCAATTGCGTCCGCTGGCACATCGCTGCCTCGCCCTGGGAGCTGCGCACCAACGCGGCGCGGTGCCCAAAGGGCGTGCGCCATTGGCAGGCATCCGCATCGCATTGCAGGCTGGGCAGCGTGGCAAGTGTTTGGGCATCCAGGCCGGCGCGTTGGCCAAGGCGTTCTTGGGCAAAGCGGGCGCCGCGCGGGGCGCGCTCCATCGCCCAGCCCTGCGCGCTGCGCGCCAAAAGCACCTTGCCCTCGCCATCGATGAGCAAAATCGGCTGCGGCGCGACGGCATAAAGCCACAGCGCCCAGGCGGCGCATGCCAGGCCCAGCCAGCGCAGCGCACCGCGCCAAATACACAGCCAAGCGATCGCCGCCAGAAACAGCAGAAAGCTGGAAGGCGGCATGGCCGGAATGGCCCGGATGGCCTCGGGGCGCTCCCCGAAGGCCGCGCCCACCCCGCCGATCAATTCGAGCCCCCAAGCGGCCAATTGCAGCGGCCCATCCCAGCCCAAGGGCGTGGCGACAAGCGCCAAGAGCGCCGCCGGGGCCACCACGAAGCTGATCAAGGGCGCGGCCGCGAGATTGGCGGCCAGGCCGTAAAGCGTGACACGCTGGAAATGGAATGCGGCGATGGGATCGGTGGCCAGCCCGGCCACAAAGCTGATGGTCAAGGCATTGCGCAGGGCCCCCCACACGCTTTGCATGGCCCCGATGATCGGCCCCGGGCTGGGCAGGCTGGTTTTGGCCGATCCCGCCTCAAAAAACGCGACCAGAGCGGCGGTGGCCGCGAACGACATCTGAAAGCCGACATCCAGGACCGATTCCGGGGCCAGTACCACGACGATGACCGCCGCCGCCGCCAAAGCGCGCATGGTGAAAGCCGGGCGATCGAGCAAGATGGCCCCGAGCGCCGCGCCGGTCATGACAAAGGCGCGCTGGGCCGGAAGGCTGGAGCCGCTGAGCACCAGATAGGCCAAAGCCGCAAGGAGCGCCGCGCCCGCCGCCACCTTTTTCAGAGGCCAGCGCAAAGCCAGATCAGGCACGAAGGCCAAGGCAAAATAAAAAGCGGCAAAGGCAAGGCCCGCGACCAGGCTCATATGCAAACCGGAAACCGATAGAAGATGCGCGAGGCCAGAGTTCTGAAAGGCCGTATTCGTCACATTATCCAGCAAGGTGCGGTCTCCGATGAGCACGGCAGCGGCCAAGGCCCCGCCGGCACCCGGTGCCGCATCGGCCAAGGTTTCCGCCAGATCGCGGCGCACCGCCTGCAGCCACAGCAGCGCCCGCACAGGCCAAGGCGGCGGCGCCAGGGCGATCGCTCGGCATGATCCCAGGGTATAGCCCGCCCCGCCCACGCGCGCGAAAAACAGACGCCGGCCAGGATCATAGGTGCCCGGCAGGATGGGCAGGCTTGACGGGCCCAGAACCGCCAGGCAATTGGCGGCACGCCCGGGGCTGAGCGCAGTGCCGATCGGCGGGCTGAGCTGCACATAAAGCGGCGGCTTTTCCATACCCTCGATGGTGTGCACGCGCAGGCGCATGCGCGGCCGTGTCAGCCCCGATTCGATGGCCATGACCCAACCCGTCACCCGCACCGGGCCGATCTGCGCTTCCAGTCGCGGTGCCTCGACCCAGCGCAGCCGAACATCCACCGCAATCGCCCCCAAACAGGCCCAGCCGCTCAGCATCAGGCCAAAAGCGATGAGCGCAATCGCCTGGCCCAACGGGCCGGGCAACACGCGCTTTGGCCGGGCCAGCCTCCCACCAACCAGCAACAGCAAAGGCGCGCAGGCCCAAACCAGCCAGCCCGGCAGATCGGCCATGGGCGTCAGGCGCCAAGCCGCGCCGCCCATAAGCGCCAAGGGGGCCAACAAAGCGGCGCGCCCCGCTTGGGCCTTGGCCTGGCCGCGCAGCCATTCCAGAAATCGCTGCCCCGCTGATCTCACGGACCTGGAGATGCCGGCCCGCGCCGTGCTAGGCTGTTGCTTCCCTGTGGCTTTGTGCCGCGCCGTGATGAATACCCCCTTCATGCGTATCGTAACCCGCTTCGCCCCCTCACCGACCGGTGATCTCCATATTGGAGGCGCTCGCACGGCTTTGTTCAATCGGCTTTTTGCGCACCGTTTCGGTGGCAAATTCCTCCTGCGCATCGAGGATACGGACAAGGCGCGGTCCACGCCTGAAGCGATCGATGCGATTTTGGATGGCATGTCCTGGCTTGGCCTCGTGCCCGATGCGCCGCCGATTTTTCAATCCCTGCGCGCCGATCGGCACCGGGAAGCGGCTTTGCTCATGGTCGAGGCGGGCAGCGCCTTTCGGTGCTATGTCACGCAGGCCGAATTGCAGGCCCGGCGCGAAGCCGGTGAGGCTGCGCGCGCGGCGCTGGCCCAGGCCAGGCAAGACAGCGCGCCCGCCGCTTTGATCCAGAGGCTGCAAACCGAGGCCGAAGCCCTCACGCGGGCCTTCCGCTCGCCCTACCGGGATGGCGCGCCGGCACCCAGTGTGGATGCGCCCCATGTCATTCGCCTGCGCGCGCCAGAAGCCGGGGACATCGCCCATGACGATCTCGTCCAGGGATTGGTGCGGATCGCGGCCCAAGAACTGGACGATCTCATCCTGCTGCGCGCCGATGGCACCCCCACTTATATGCTGGCCGTGGTGGTCGATGATCATGACATGGGCATCACCCATATCATTCGCGGCGATGATCATTTGACCAATGCGGCGCGGCAAATCCCCATTTACCGGGCCTTGGATTGGCCGATCCCGGCCTTCGCGCATGTGCCGTTGATCCACGGGCCGGATGGGGCCAAGCTATCCAAGCGCCATGGTGCCTTGGCCGTTCAGGGCTATCGCGAATTGGGCTATCTGCCCGAAGCCTTGAGCGCCTATCTGGTGCGGTTGGGCTGGAGCGCGGGCGATCGCGAAATCATGCGCCTCGAAGAGGCCGAGCAGCTCTTTGACCTCAAAGGCGTGGTCCGCTCACCGGCGCGGCTGGATTTCGATAAGCTCGCGAATGTGAATGCGCACTATCTCCGCGAGGCCGATGAGGCCCGCCTCCTCGATCTCGTGCTGGAAATTGCCCGCAAGCGGCCCGGCTTTCCAACCCATCCCGAGGCCTTGGGCCGGATTTCCGCGGCTTTGCCGCTTATCAAAACCCGCGCAAAAACCATCCTGGAATTGGCCGATGCCGCTTTTGTGTTTGCCCAAACCCGCCCCATCTGGCTTGACGAAAGCGCCGAAAAGCTGCTCAACCAGCCCATGCGGGAACGCATGCAAAAGCTGCTGAGCGTACTGCAGGAACAGGAAGATTGGGGCGCGCCCGCATTGGGCGCTGCATTGAAGACCTTCGCGGCCAGCGAGGGAGTCGGCTTTGGCCAAATCGGGCCCGGCCTGCGCGCCTTGATCACGGGCAGTCTGAATTCGCCGGATTTGGCTGAGGTCCTGGCCCTTTTGGGCAAGGACGAGGCCATTGGCCGGTTACGTGATCGTTTGTGAAGGCACCCAGGCTTGGGCCGCCCAGATGGCGAGGAAATGGACATGGATTCCAAAATTCAACCCAAAGGTTCAGCCAGCTTGAACCTGAACGGCAAATCGATTGATTTGCCGATTTATGGCGGCACCACGGGGCCAGACGTCTTGGATATTCGCAAGCTCTATGCGCAAGGCGATGTCTTTACCTATGATCCGGGCTTTACTTCAACTGCCAGTTGCGAATCCCAAATCACCTATATCGATGGCGATGCCGGCGTGCTGCTCTATCGCGGCTATCCCATTGATCAATTGGCCGAACAATCCAGCTTTATCGAAGTGTGTTATCTGCTTTTGCACGGCGAATTGCCCAACGCGGCGCAATTAAAACATTTCAACAACGCGATCACCTATCACACGATGCTGCACGCGCAGTTCGATCGCTTTTTCGAAGGGTTTCGCCGCGATGCCCATCCCATGGCCATCATGGTGGGGGCGGTTGGCGCGCTTTCGGCATTCTATCATGACAGCCTGGATATCAATGATCCGCGCCAGCGCGAGATTTCCAGCCATCGCTTGATCGCCAAAATGCCGACGATCGCAGCCCGCGCCTTCAAGTATTCCAGCGGCCAGCATTTCGTGACGCCGCGCAATGAATTGGATTATTCCTCCAATTTCTTGCGCATGTGCTTTGCCGTGACCGCCGAAGATTATGTCATCAACCCGGTTTTGGCACGGGCCATGGATGTCTTCTTCATCCTCCATGCCGATCACGAACAAAACGCCTCCACCTCCACGGTGCGGCTGGCCGGCTCGTCCGGGGCCAATCCCTTCGCCTGCATTTCTTCCGGGATTGCTTGCCTGTGGGGCCCCAGCCATGGCGGGGCCAATGAGGCGGCCCTGAAAATGCTCTCCGATATCGGCAATGTGGCCAATATCCCCGATTTCATCGCCAAGGTGAAAGACAAGGATTCGGATGTGCGGCTGATGGGCTTTGGCCACCGCGTCTATAAAAATTATGATCCGCGCGCCAAAGTCATGCAGAAGCTTTGCC
>CAZAGL010000009.1:0-6808 GCA_964484435.1 uncultured Caulobacteraceae bacterium | reverse complement strand
ACCAAGTCTTGGCCGAAGTGGGGGCCAGCGATGATCCGCTTTTGAAAGTGGCCATGGAGCTTGAAACCATCGCGCTCAATGATCCCTATTTCGTGCAGCGCAAGCTCTATCCCAATGTCGATTTCTATTCCGGCATCACCTTGCGGGCCATGGGCTTTCCCACCTCCATGTTCACCGTGCTGTTCGCTTTGGCGAGGACAGTCGGCTGGATCGCGCAATGGACGGAAATGATGGAAGATTCCTCGCAAAAAATCGGGCGCCCGCGCCAGATCTATACCGGCCAGACCGAGCGCGCCTATACGCCTTTGGCCAGCCGCACCTAAGCACGCGCTGATCTTGAGATCGTCGCCAGCACCATCTGGGCGGCGATCTCCTCGGCGTATCCTTGCCGGCCCAAGCGATCCAGCGCCGCCTCCTGCGCGGCGATTTGCAACTCGCGCGCCCGCTTATGGGCCAGAAGATGCAAAGCGGCAGCGCTGAGGGCGTGGCTGGTGAAGGCTTCCTGCACGAATTCGGGCACGATCATGCGGCCGGCGGCGATGTTCATCAAATTGATGAACGGGGCCTTGAACACGGGCCGCATCAAGGCGGCCGTCAGCGCCCCGACGCGGTAACCGACGATGACGGGCACGCTTTGCATGGCGATCTCGCTCGTCACCGTGCCGGAGGCCGCCAAGGCGATATCCCCGGCGGCAAAGGCCGCGTGCTTTTGCGCGGGATCCAGGATCAAGGCATGGCGAAAGCCCCAATTGCGGGCACGTGCTTGTACCGCCTCGCGCACGCTGGGGGCCACGCAGCACACCACATGCAAATCCGGGCAGGCGGCGCAGATTTGTGCGGCCGCCTCCTCCAGCACGGGCGCGACGCGCAGGATTTCGCCTGGCCGGCTGCCGGGGGCGAGCAGCAGGACGCGCCCTTCCAGGCCATGAGCACGCCGGAAGGCCGCGCCATCGGCGCGAACCCGCATTTGCAAGGCGGCCATGCCGCACACCGCGATGGGCAACGCATAAGGCGCATAAAACGGCCGCTCGAACTCGAACAAGGCGATCAAGCCATCATACATGGCCGCGATTTTCCGGGCCCGGCCAGCCCGCGCCGCCCACACCTGCGGCCCGACATATTTCAGCAAGGGAAAGCGCGCGCCCCGGGCCCGCAGCCGCTTGGCGATTTGGGTGGTAAAGCCCCAGGCATCGATCAGCACGGCGATATCGGGCCCCGCTGCCAGGGCCGCATCGGCCGCCTGTGCGGCGCGGCGCAGCGCCAGGGGGATCACGCGCAGCACTTCTGTCATGCCAATGATGGCCAAGGGCGTGGGATCGAACAGGCTGATCAGCCCCTCCTGGGCCATCAACGGGCCGCCAATTCCGCTAAAGCGGATGGCAGGATCGTGCTGGCGCAATTGGCGCATCAAGGCCGCCCCCAAGGCATCGGCCGAGGCCTCCACCGCGACAAGGAACACATGGATGCTCATGAGGGGAGATCCGCCGGATCAAAGCCGAACACGAACAGGCCAAGCCCATCGGCACACGCCCGAACTTCGGGGGCATCGACGATCAACGCGCCCTTGGCCTCCAGGGCGATACCGGCAAGGCCCGCATGCGCCGCCCCCTCCAGCGTGGCCAGCCCAATGGTAGGTAGATCGATCCGCCGTTCCTGGGAGGGCTTGCAGCGCTTGATCAGCACGCCGCCAAACTGTGCATCGCTGCGCAACATGGCGGCCCGGGCCAGCATGGCATCGGTGCCTTCTTGCGCCTCGATGGCCAGGACCAAGCCGGCGCGCACCACGCAGCCCTGCCCGACATCAAAAGCATCAAGCGCAGCGATCAAGGCCGCGCCCTTGGCGATGTCGCTCAAAGCGGCACCATCGGGGCGGATCGCGCCCAAGGGCCCGGTGGGTGCCAGCGCATCCCCCAATATCTCTTCCACGGCCAACACGTGAAAGCCAGCCGCCTCGAAGGAGGTGACGAGCAGGCGCTGCAGCGCATCATCGCCTTTGCCTGCGGCGATGGCGAATTTCGGCAAAAGCGCCAGCCCCGCGCCATCCACGCGCAAATCCGAAAGATTGGGCCGCCGGACTTGCCCGGCAAACACCACGCCATCGCAGCCAAAAGCCCGCAGAGCCGCAAATCGCGCTTCGACCTGGCCAAAGCCGAACTCCCCGCCCGCAAATCCCGCCAAGGCCGGATCGTGCGCACCCGGCAAGCGGGCCACAAAGCAAGGCCGGCCAAGAGCCTGGCTTTTGGCGGCGATGCGCGCCGGCAAGGCCCCAGCGCCGGCGATTATTCCAAGCCGGGACCAGTTTGCCATGCGCGCCTCGCGGGGACCAAAGGGCGCTGCCGGGGCACGCGCAGGAAGTGCACGATCTCCATGGCCTCGCTGACATGCTCATAGTTCTGGGCCAGCTTGTCCAGGCGATCGGCAAACAGGCCCTCGCCATGGAACAATTCGGTGTAGAGGCTGCCCAGCAGCCGAACCACTGCCCCGCTCATGCCGCTGCGGCGCATGCCAACCCGGTTGAGCCCCGAAAGGCAGCCGCGTTCGCCCGCCGAAAGGCCAAAGGGGATGATATCTCCATACACCCCTACCATCCCGCCAACCATGGCCAGCCGGCCGATGCGGGCGCGCTGATGCACGGCGCTCAAGCCCCCCAAGACGACCTCATCGCCGATATGTGCATGCCCGCCCAGCGTTGCCCCCTGAGCCAGCACCACGCGGTCTCCCACCTGGCAATCATGGCCGACATGGGCCTGCGCCATGAACAGGCAATCACGCCCGACGCGGGTCACGCCCAGGCCCTGCTGGGAGCCGCGATTCATCGTCACATGTTCGCGGATGACGCAGTTTGGGCCGATCTCCAGGCGCGTCTGCGCCGGGTTAAAATAGGGCTTGATCTGCGGCGGGCCGCCCAAGGCGGCGAAAGCATGGATCTGAACGCCCGCGCCAATTTCCATCGGGCCTTCCAGCACCACATGGGAAGCGAGAGTCACATGCGCGCCCAAAACCACATCCGCGCCGATCACGCAATAGGGGCCGATCTCCACATCGTCCCCCAATCGCGCGCTGGCATCGATCTGCGCAGTTGGATGAATGCGGCTCACATGATTGTCTCGACCAGTTTGGCGGCAAACTCGGCCTCGCAGGCCAACTGGCCGCGCACCAGGGCCGCGCCGCGAAATTTGAAAATACCGCGCCGCACGAACAACACTTCCACATCCATGATCAGCATGTCGCCCGGCACGACGGGATGGCGGAACCGCACATTATCCACGGAAAGTAGAAAGACCGCCTGGCGCGTGACATCGAGATCCAAGGAATGGCTCATCAGCACGGCACCGGTTTGGGCCATGGCCTCGATGATCAGCACGCCAGGCATTACCGGCCGATGCGGGAAATGCCCTTGGAAAAACAACTCGTTATAGGTGACGCCCTTAAAGCCGCGGATGGAGCGGTGCGCGATCAGGCGCTCAGCGCGATCGACCAGCAAAAATGGATAACGGTGTGGAAGCCGGCGCAAAACCTCATCGATTTCAACGACGACGCCTGCTTCAGACTCTTCGTGTGCCGAAAGCTCACTCAACATGTTTTTGACCCGTCGCCTTTTTTAGCCAAGCCACTTCACGCATCCAGCGTTGAACGGGCTTGGCGGGGTATCCACCCCATATCGCCCCCTTAGGCACTGTGTGCATCAAACCGGAGCCCGCCGCCAGCGAGGCCCCCGCACCCACTTCCACATGATCGGCGATGCCAACCCGCCCAGCCAGGCGTGCGCCCTCCCCGATGATCGCACTGCCGGAAATGCCCGCAAAGGCCGCCAAAACGGCATGGGCCCCGATCTGCACATTGTGCGCAATTTGGCAGTGATTGTCGATCTTTGCGTTTTCGCCGATGAGCGTATCTTGCAATTGCCCGCGATCGACGCTGCTCAGCGCGCCGATGCGGGCGCGGTCCTGGACGATCACGCGGCCAAGATGGGGCAAGTCCACGCTGCCCGCCGCGGTTTGCGCAAGGCCAAAGCCCATATCGCCGAGAACTGCACCCGCCCCGATCTGGACATGATCGCCAATCAGCGCGCATTGCAGCACGGCATTGGCCCCTACGCGCGTGCCGCGCCCGATGCATACCCCAGGCCCGATCACCGCATTGGGCCCGATGAAGGCCCCGGCCCCGATTTCGACCCCTTCACCGAGGATAACGCCGGCGCAAATCGCCACACCGGGTTCCAGCCTCACGCCGGCCGGGACGGCCGCCGCGCCTGGCACATGTTCGCGCCGGACGAACAACGCATCGCACAGCGCGGCAAAAGCCGCCCGCGGAAAAGCCGTTTGCCATACCGCCCCAGCAAAGCCCGCCTGTACCAGGCCGGCCTGCTTGACCAGCAATAACCCGGCCTGGCAGGCCGCGATGGCCTGGGGATCGGCCCCATCATAAAAGGCGATGTCCTTTGGGCCCGCTTTCTTCAAGGCCGCAATGCCGGAAAGCATCGCGGCCTCATCCCCGCGGATCAACTCGCCCGGGCCAATCTGCCCAATCCGAATCAATTCTCCGATCGATTTGGGCCCCAGCGCGCGATAAAACCGCTCATCGACCATGCTGACCCCTAGCAGGCTGCTGAAGGGTGATCGGCCATCAGCGGCGCGGGGCAGCAGCCGGCGCGGCCTGCTGGCGGGCCTGAGCGGCTTGCTGCTCCGCGACGAGATCGACCCTCGTCACCGGCACCGCCTTCACCCGCGTATCCAACCGGGCGATCACCTCGGTGGTGATATCCACGGCGGGTGCCGAGGCGACGGTGGAAGCCGACTCGACGACCACGGAGGCCTTCTTCTCGGTCAGCATTTCGCGCAGGATAGGATCCGCCCCTTTGAGCACGGCGGCCACGGCGCGGCGCTCGGTTTCCTGCAATTCCTGTTGGCGCAGCTGCTGCTTTTGCGTGTAGGCCTGAATCTTGGCAGCGGCCGCATCATAGGTTTTGCGCAAGGCCGCGTCTTTTTGCAATTCCTCGGCGGCTTGCTGCTCTGTTTTGCCCTGGAAGCGGGCGGCCAGAGCTTGCTGATCGGTGCGGGCCGCATCGGCTTCTGGCTGCAATTCGCGCGCGACGGTCTCGCCCAGAGCGCGCAGCTTGTTCTGGGCATCCTTGCCCGAGAGGGAATCGCGATAAACGCGGTTGAAATCCACCACCAAAACCTCGGCGGCATAGGCCATGGTCGGGGCGGCGATACTGGCCAGGGATAACGCCAAGGCCGTGAGCAGAGTGGAAATACGCATAAAAATATCCTCTTCTAGAAACGCGTGCGTGTGCTGAAACGGAAAAATTCCGGCCGATCATAGGATTGCCGATTGAGCACCTGGGCAAAATCGAACTGGACGGGGCCAAAGGGGCTGTCCCAGAAAATGCTGATCCCGGCCGAAGCTCGATAGGAAAGATCATCGCCCACGAAGGGCGTGTTGACGAAACCGCGCCCGTCCAAAAAGCTGGGCAGCGTCTGGCTGGAGGAATCGTCCAGCTTGCCCACGGTGCCGAATTCATAGAAGGCCGCCCCGCTCAGCCCGAACTCTTTGGGCAGGCCGAGCGGGAATTCGGCCTGCACCGTGCCGATGGCGAAGATATTGGCCCCAAGCGCATCACGTTCAAGCACATCCGTATTGCCATTGGGATCGACCACGCCGATCAACTGGCGCGGCCCCACGCCGGCAATCTCGAAGCCGCGGAAGGAAGAGCCGCCCTTGAAGAAGCGATCATTGATGCGCACGTCATCGCCATCAAAGCCCAGCACATAGCCGCCGCTGAACAGGAAGGCCCCGCGCACCGGGCCAAACAGCTTGCGGTAGATGCCGCCTTCCAGCTCGGCGCGGATATAATGCACCTCCCCGCCGGCCCCGGCCACATTGGTTTGGAAGACCAGATTATAGCCCTTGGTCGGCGCGACGAAATCATTGCGCCGGTCATAGCTGATGGAAAAGCCGACGATCGAGGTCAGGAAGGAGCCTTCCTGGTCACACAAATTGGGGCGCAGGGGATTGCGGAGGTCGCACTGATCGACATTCGTGCCGTCGGCCAGCGGAACCAGGGTATCGGCGATCTGGATCGTATCCTGGCGCAGGGAATAGGTCAGCCCCAGGCCGGAGCGCTCCGTCAGCGGGAAGCTGGCGCGCAACAGGCCGCCCACGGTTTGCGTCTCGAAGGCAGAAACATCCAGGAAATTGCTGCGTGTCAAAAAGGCGTTGAACCCGGCGGCCAGATTGCGACCCAGGAATTTCGGCTCGGTGAATTGCACATCCAGCTGCTGCCGGCGCGAACTGGTAGAAGCGCGCAGGCGTAAAAATTGGCCGCGCCCCCCTAAATTGCGCTCCGCAATCGAGACATCGAACAGGAAGTTTTCCGTCGAGGAAAAGCCGGCCTGGAAGGAAAGTTCCCCCGTTGGCTCTTCTTCCACTTTGACTTCAACAACCGCGCGATCGGCATCGGCACCCGGCTTTTCTTCGATCTCGACTTCCTTGAAAAAGCCGAGACCCCGCAGGCGCGCCTTGGAACGATCCAGCAGAATGCGGTTGAAGGCATCGCCCTCGACAATGCGCAGCTCGCGCCGGATCACCCGATCGAGCGTCGAAGTATTGCCGAACACATCGATGCGCTCGACGAAGACGCGCGGCCCCTCATTGACCTCGAAGGTGATATTGACCTTGCGGCTGGCTTTGTCGCGATCCACCCGCGGGCGGATATCGACATTGGCATAGCCGGCCGCCCCGGCCACGAAGGTCATGGCATCGATGGCCTCCTCGATCAGCTTGCCCTGGAAGCGCCGCCCGCTTC
>CAZAGL010000008.1:0-22774 GCA_964484435.1 uncultured Caulobacteraceae bacterium | reverse complement strand
GAGCGCCAGGTGCTGGCCCGTCTGCTGCGCCAGCCTTTGCATGTGCTGGCCACCGGGGGCGGCGCGTTCATGGACGAATCGACCCGGGCCATGATGCGCGATTGCGCCGTCAGCATCTGGCTGAAAGCCGATGTCGATACCCTGTTCAAGCGGGTTTCGCGCCGCAGCACGCGCCCGCTGCTGCAAACCGCCGATCCGCGCGGCACGCTGGAACGCATGCTGGCCCAGCGCGCGCCCATTTATGCACAAGCGGATTTGCACGTGGATTCGGTGGCCGGCCCGCCGGGGCGCACGCTGGAATTGGTGCTGCTGGCGCTCGATGCGTATTTTTCGGCCCTATCCGCAAAATCGGAGCCGGCATGAACGCGATTGAGCGCGTGCGCGTGGAGCTGGAGGCGCGCAGCTATGAGGTGTGGATCGGGCCGAACGTGATCGATGCATTGGGTCAGGAGGCCCGCGCCCTGGGGGCTGGCCGCTGCGCGATCCTCACCGATGCCCATGTCGCACCGCTTTGGGCGGGCCGGGTGCAAACGGTATTGGCCGCTGCCGGCCTGCCCAGCGAGCTGATCATCCTGCCCCCAGGGGAGGGGGCAAAATCGTTTTTCGAGTTTCAGCGGGTGTGTGAAGCGGTCTTGGCCCAGGGCCTGGAGCGCCGTGATCTGATCATCGCTCTGGGCGGCGGGGTGGTGGGCGATCTGGCCGGATTTGTGGCCGGCGTGCTCAAGCGCGGGATCGATTTCATTCAAATCCCGACGAGCCTGCTGGCGCAGGTCGATTCCAGCGTGGGCGGAAAAACCGGGATCAATGCCGCCGGCGGCAAAAACCTGATCGGCCTGTTCCATCAGCCGCGCCTGGTGCTGGCCGATACCGAGACGCTTTCGAGCCTGCCGGCGCGGGAAGTGCGGGCTGGCTTCGCTGAGGTGATCAAATATGGGCTGATCGATGATCCGGACTTGTTCGCCTGGTGCGCCGCCCATGGCCGGGCCGCTTTGGCCGGGGATGGCAAGGTGCTGGCCCAGGCCGTGGCGGCCAGCGTGCGGGCCAAGGCCCGCATCGTGGCGGCGGATGAGCGCGAGCACGGCGCACGCGCCTTGCTGAACCTTGGCCATACCTTCGCGCATGCGCTGGAGGCCAGCGCCGGCTATGATGGGCGCCTGCTGCACGGAGAGGCCGTGGGCTGCGGCATGGCCTTGGCCTTTGAGTTCTCGGCAAAGCTGGGGCTGTGTCCGCAGGGCGAAGCCGATACGGTGCGCGCCGTTTTGGGCCAATTCGGCTTTGCCGTGCGGATCAGCGAACTCGCAGGGGGGCCCTATGCCCCTGACGAACTCTTGGCGGCCATGGACCAGGACAAGAAAAACGAAGGGGGGGAAATCACCCTGATTTTGGCCCGGGGAATCGGCGCAACCTTCGTGCATAAACGGGCTTCGCGCGATCGGCTCGCGGCGTTTTTGCAGGAACACATTGCGCCATGATGACGGGGGTTTTGGTCGCGGCAGGGTTGATTTTGGCCCTCATTCTTCTCAACGCGTTCTTTTCTCTCGCGGAAACGGCGCTGACGGCCGCCTCGCGCGCGCGCATGCTGGCGCTGGAGCGCGAAGGCGATCGCGGGGCCGCGCGGGTCAATGCCCTGAACCAGGACCGCGAGCGGATGATCGGGGCCGTGCTGCTGGGCGCGAATGTGGTGACGATCTGCGCCTCTTCGGTGGCGGCCACGGTGTTCGCCGGGCTGTATGGCCAGGCGGGGCCGTTCATTGCCACCGTGGTATTGACCCCGCTTTTGCTGATCTTTGGCGAAGTGCTGCCCAAGACCTATGCCATCGCCGCGGCGGATCGCGTGGCGCGCTTTGTGTCTTTGCCCATCGCGCTGATGGTGCGGTTTCTCGCGCCGCTGGTGATGAGCGTGCAATTCGTGGTGCGGCGCGTGCTGGCGCTGTTTGGCGTGCGCGTCGCGCCCGGCGTGGATGTGCTGGCCGCCCATGCCGAAATCCGCGGGGCGGTGGAATTGCATGCCGAGGAGGGAGCGGTCGAGCGCGAAGCGCGCGATCGCCTACGCGGCACGCTAGATCTGGGGGATTTGACCATTGCCGATGTCATGGTGCATCGCCGCAACATGAAGATGATCGATGCCGATCTGCCGGTGCGGGAAATCCTGGCCCAGGCGGCGGCCTCCTCGCACACGCGTTTGCCGTTATGGCGCGATGATCCGGAGAATGTCATCGGCGTGCTGCATGCGCGCGATCTGTTGCGCGCCATGGCCAATACGGGCGTGGATGGGCTCGATCCGATCCGCATGGCGCGATCGCCTTGGTTCGTGCCGGAATCGACCAGCGCGGAAGACCAGCTCGCCGATTTTTTGCGCCGGCGCGAGCATTTCGCCTTTGTCGTGGACGAATACGGGGCCTTGCGCGGCCTGGTGACGCTCGAAGACATCATCGAAGAGATCGTCGGGGACATCAAGGATGAGCACGATATCGCCGTGCAGGGCGTGCGCCCGCAGCCGGATGGCTCGGTGTTCGTCGATGGCTGGGTGCCCATCCGCGATCTCAACCGGGTGATGGATTGGGGCCTGCCGGATGAAGAGGCGGTCACGGTGGCGGGCCTTGTCATCCATGAAAGCCAATCCATCCCGGAGCCGGGCCAGTTGTTTTCCTTTCATGGCTTTCGCTTTCAGATCCTGCGCCGCACGCGCAACCAGATCACGGCCATGCGCGTGCAGCGCGAA
Source organism: uncultured Caulobacteraceae bacterium (assembly GCA_964484435.1). Classification (GTDB taxonomy): domain Bacteria; phylum Pseudomonadota; class Alphaproteobacteria; order Caulobacterales; family Aquidulcibacteraceae. Next base: position 20,052 of record CAZAGL010000008.1, on the reverse strand, counting down.
GCGGCCCAAGAAGTGGTGGGGGGGTGAGGCCATGCGCATGACGCGGATTGGGATCGTGGCGGGCGCCCTGGCGCTCCTGGCCTGCGGCCAAGAGAAGCCAAAAAACCCGCACGATGCGGCTCAAGCCCACGAATCTGAAGGCAACGTTTCCAAGAAAGATGGAATTGTGCGCTTTGAAACCAAGGATGGCGGGGCCGTGTTTTTGGGCGGGGAGAATGTCACGGCCCCCAAGGATTTGCCCAGCTTTGTGGAGGTTTATCCCGGGCTGCGCCTGGACAGCGTGATGTCGGGCGAGGCCGCCGGTGATTTTAACGGCGGCGGCGTGCTGGCCGGGATCAGTGCTGATCCGCCCGAAAAGATCGCGGCCCATTATCGGGAGGTGATCACGCGCCGCGGCCTGCGCATCGTGCTGGATCGGGTCCATAACGGCACGATCGTGCTCAACGCCGCCGGCCAAGCGGGCGAGGGCCTGTATTTGACCATTACGCCCCAGGATGGCGGCTCGCAACTGGGGCTGACCTATGCGACGGCCCCGCCCGCGCCGGCCGATCAAAACCCATAAGCGCGGGCCATTTCCGGGTCTTTTGCCGCCACCTGGCGGGCCAGATCGACAATGCCCTTGGCCTGTTTCCAGGTGGCGTCATCTTGCATCTTGCCATCGAGCATGGCCACGCCGCCGCCTTCGGGCATGGCTGCCAGGATGCGCAGGGCCAGCTTCACTTCGGCGGGATCGGGGCTGAACACGCGCTTGGCGATTTCGATCTGGCTGGGATGCAGGCTCCAGGCCCCCGAACAGCCCATCAGATAGGCATTCAGGAATTGCTGCTCGCAGGCCGGCGAATCGCCGATATCGCCGAACGGGCCGTAAAAGGCCTTGATCCCGGCCGCCCGGCAGGCATCGACCATGCGAGCCAGCGTGTAATGCCACAAATCCTGTTGGGCGCGCGGGCGCGGCCCGTCATCCGATGGATCGGCCAAGACGGCGTAATCGGGATGGCCGCCACCCACCCGCGTGGTTTTCATCCCGCGCGAGGCGGCCAGATCGGCGGGGCCCAGGCTGATGCCCTGCATACGCGGCGAGGCCAAGGCGATCTCCTCGACGAGCGCCACGCCCTGCGCGGTTTCCAAAATGGCGTGCAATTGGATGGGCTTCTTGATGCCGTGCTTGGCTTCCAGGCAGGCCAAAAACTGATCCAGATAATGGATATCCCAGGGCCCTTCGATCTTGGGGGCCATGATCACATCGAGCGCATCGCCGAGGCCGGCGACGATTTCCAGCATGTCATCCAAATGCCAGGGGGAGTTCAAGGCATTGATGCGCACCCAATAGGATGTGGGGCCAAGCGCATGATCGCGCCCGATGGCGATGGCCCCGGCGCGGGCGGCCGCTTTGCAATCGGCGGGGATGGCATCTTCCAGATTGGCCAATAGCACATCGACCTGCTTGGCCATCTCGCCGATCTTGGCGCGCACCTTTTCCAGATGCGGCGGCACGAAATGGATCATCCGCTCCAGCCGGGCCGGGCGCTCTCGTTCCGGCGCGGGCGCACCTGCCGCCAGCGGGGTGAAAAAGGCTTTGGGGCTTTTGGTGCTCATGCTCGCATTCAACAGGCTGAGGGGGATAGCCTCCCTTGCCTAATGCGCGCGCCTTGCCCCGGCAAGCCAAGCCGCCGGGGCGAGGGGGCTTTTAGCCCTTGACTTTGGGGCGCTGCAGGGATGGCCCGATGCTCTCGATCACTGAGCGCGCATCATAGGCCTTGGAATTGCCTTCGGGCTTGGGCCCGCGGCCCGCCTCGATGACGGCCCCGACGATATAGCTTTGGCGTTCGCGCGTGTTGGTGGTGGTCAGCCCACCAAAGCCGCCGCCAAAGCCGCCGCCGTAATAAAAGCCGCCCACGCCGCCAAAGCCACCGCCAAAGCCGCTATTATAGCCGGTGGAATAATAGCTGCTCAGCGCATCGGCCGTTTGATCGGCCAGCACGAAATGATCATTGCCGGAGGCCAAGGTCACTTCGGCGGCGCGATACAGCACGTAATTTTCCGCGGTGGCCCGCTCCACCAGGGTGTTGCCCTTGAAGGTGATGCGGTATTTCCCGGCTTCTAACTGCTGATCAACAAAGCCTTCCCCGCCGCGCCCCGCTGTCTGGTAAGGCGTGGCGCTGGCGCAAGCCGCCAGCACGAGAAGGGCGGAAACTGCAAGGAGCGCGCGCGCGTTCATGGATTTATCCTTAACCGTTGGTGTAAGCAGCTTACGCCGATTGCGCGCCGAAATCTAGGCACTTGAGCGGTGCCTGCACGAAGGCGTGATTGGCGTGCCTGTTCCTTCGTTAGCGCCATGTGCACCGAAAAGCTTGCGGTTTTCGTGATCCCTCGCCATGGTTTGGCCTGAATTGGCGGGCGGGCCCCGCGCCAAGGCAGAGCATTGCGTTGCGCACCTATTTGGACTTTGAAAAATCGATCGCGGAATTGGAAGCCAAGATCGAAGAACTTTCTACGCTGGCGCAGTCTTCCGGGCCAGAATCCATGAGTGTGGAAATTTCCCGGCTCAAGGTTAAAAGCCAAAAAAGCTTGGAAGATCTCTATTCAAAGCTGGATCCCTGGCAAAAACAGCAGGTGGCCCGCCATCCCGAGCGCCCGCACTTCAAGGAATATCTGGAAGGCCTGGTCGAAGACTTCGTGGAACTTTCGGGCGATCGCTGCTTTGGCGAGGATGCGGCCATTCTCGGCGGGGTGGGCCGCTTTTTGGGGCGCAAGGCCGTAATCATCGGGCACGAAAAGGGCCGCACCACCCAAGAGCGCCTCAAGCATAATTTCGGCATGGCCCGGCCAGAGGGCTATCGCAAGGCCGTGCGCCTGATGGATCTGGCTGAAAAGTTCCGCCTGCCGGTGATTTCGCTGGTCGATACGGCCGGGGCCTATCCCGGGATCGGGGCCGAGGAGCGCGGCCAGGCCGAGGCCGTGGCCCGCTCGACGCAACGCTGCTTGACCCTGACAGTGCCCATGGTGGCGGCCGTGGTCGGGGAGGGGGGGTCCGGCGGGGCGGTGGCCATCGCCTCGGCGAACCGGGTGCTGATGCTGGAGCACGCGGTGTATTCGGTGATCAGCCCGGAAGGGGCCGCCTCCATTCTATGGCATGACAGCGCCCGCGCCAAGGAAGCGGCCGTGGCCATGAAGATCACCGCCCAGGATTTGCTGGCCATGCGCATCATCGATGGCATCGTGCCCGAGCCGCTGGGCGGGGCGCACCGGCACCCGCAGGCGGCCATTGCCGCTTTGGGGGCTGCGATCATCGAGGCCCTGGATGGCTTGGCCCAGTTCGATGCCGCCGGGCTGAAGCGCCAGCGGCGCGAGCGCTTTTACGCCATCGGCCGCCAGGGCCTGAACGCCAATACCGGGGTTTAGCAGGTCAAGGCTGAGCGCGTTGCACGGGATAAGGCTGGCGCATGCCCTCGGCGCGCAGGCGCAGCAGGCAGGCTTTGGTCAGATCCGCCTTGAGCGATGCCCAATCGCTGCTGGCGCACCACGCCCACACCGCCACATGGACGGCAAACTCGCTGTGGCCGTTGATTTCCACCGTCAGGGGCGGATCGGCCAGCACACGGGGATCATCGCGTGCCACCGCGCGCAAGGCCAGGATCGCGCGGTCGAAATCATCTTCGTGCGCGATGCGGAATTCCAGATCGACGCGCCGCTGCGGGTAATGGGAAAGATTGGAAACGCGCCCGCTCAAAACCAGGCTGTTGGGCACTACGATCTTGATGTTGTCCAGGCTGGCAAGCTCCGTGGTGAACAGGGTCAAGGCCCGCACAAAGCCTTTTTTGTCTCCAATCTCGATCAGATCGCCCAAGCGATACGGGCGCAGCAGCAAGATGACCACGCCGGCCGCCACGTTGGACAATGTGCCCTGCAAGGCCAGGCCGATGGCCAAAGTGGCCGCACCCAGCACGGCGACGATCGAGGCCGTCTCCACGCCCAATTGCTGCAGAGCCAGCATCATGGCAAAGAACAGCAGCACATAGCGGGCCGTCGATGCCAACACGCTGATCACGGTGGCATCCATGCGTGGGGCTTTGGCGGCGGCGCGGGTAATCACCCGATCAATGCGCCGCGCCAGCCAGAAGCCGAGGCCAAGAATGCAAAAGGCCAAGGCCGTCTGCACCAGCCGATCGATCGCCCAATCGCCATAGCGCGCCCAGAGCTGATCGGGCGAGAAGGCGGCAAAGCGCGTAAGTTCTGCGGGCATAGGAATGTGCGGCATGGCGCGCCGTTGGGTAGCGCTCCGCGCGCCAAGTGGCAAGCCGGGCGGTCTGACCCGAGAGGCTGATCGATCACGCTGGGGTAAAGGGGTTTGACAGCCGCCTCAGCGTCAGTTTCTCCTTGCATTACAGCCCGAAGTCTTCGCGCAAGCGATCAATCTGGTGCATCCGCTCGTGCAGAATTGTCACGATGCCGATGTCACCATTGCCGAGCTTGCGCCAATAGACAAAATGGCGCTCAAAGCGGAAGACAAAGCCCGCCATTCCGAACTCCGCTGGAATAGGGCGCGATCCAATTCCATGGGCAGCAATCTTCTCGAACGCCTCGAACAGGCCCGTGACATAGCGTTCCGCTTGCTCAATCCCCCATTGATCGCGCGTGGCGCGGTAGATTTCGTCGATGCGGTGTGATGCCGCTTCCTGGACGCGGACAACGGGCATGCCAGCTCAAAATCGGTTGCGCGCGATGACATCTTGAGCGCTGAGCGGCTGGTAGGAGGAGTCCGGGGCAGCAAAAGCCTGGGTCAATTCCGCCTTCAGCCGATCGTATGCCTCGCGTTCAACGCGCTCTTTATCGCGGCGGATCAGATCGCGGATATACTCGCTTACGTTCTCGTAACTCCCGCTCTCGCCCACATTGGCGCTCACGTAGTCGCTGAGCACCCCGTTGAGGCGCACCGTCATCGTCGTTGTCCGGGCCAAAGTGTCGATCCCTCCGCTAGCAAAAGGAGCATCTTGTCTTCAATATACGTAATAATGAGCACGCTGCAAGAACTCGCCGATGCGCGATTTGCCCGGTTTGGCCGGAGGGATCGGGATGGCGGCAGCGATCCCGCTGGTGCGGTGCCCCCTGCGCCGACCGATTGCGGCCCCAATCTAAGCGGGCTGGCTGGCCAACATCACGGGCATGTCCGTTGCCGCATTGATGGGCAGGACATGCCAGAATTTTCCGGCTTGCGCGGGCCAATCGGCCAGCATGGATGCACCGATGCGCGAATCGGTGAATTGCACATGCCGCGCGATCAAGGCCCGCAAGCTTTGCGCGCTTGGGCCCATTTGCAGGCGCTGCCAGCCGATCGTGGCGGGATTGGCGTGCAGGGCAAGCTGGCCCTCGGGATCATACAAAAAGGCCTGCCCGCCCGTCATGCCCGCGCCGAAATTCTCCCCCACCGGCCCCAAGATGACGACGCAGCCGCCCGTCATGTATTCGCAGCCATTGGCCCCGCAGCCCTCGATCACGGCCAAGGCCCCGGAATTGCGCACGCCAAAGCGCTCTCCCGCCAGGCCGGCTGCGAACACTTCGCCGCTGGTCGCGCCATAAAGGCAGGTATTGCCGATGATCGAATTGGGCTGATCGGCAAAGCCGGCATTGGCCGGCGCGCGCAGGCAGATGCGCCCGCCCGACAGGCCCTTTCCCACATAATCATTGGCATCGCCCTCGACATGGATGGCAATGCCCTGCACCAGAAATGCCCCGAGGCTTTGCCCGCACGAGCCGGTGAGCGCCAGGTGCAGACGCCCCTGCGCCAGTGCGTGCATGCCGAAGCGGCGCACGATATGCGAAGAGGCCCGCGCCCCGATGGCGCGCTGGGTATTGCGCACCGCGTAATCGAGCTGGCGCTTTTCGCCGCGCTCGAAAAAGGCGGGCGCATCGCGCAGCATGTCTTCATCCAGCGAAGGCGCGGGCTCGTTGCGGCCCTTGCGCGTGCAATAGGGCGCGTGCGGGCTATCGACACGCACCAGCAGGGGATTGAGATCGAGATCTTCGAGATGATCGGCGCCGCGGCTGATTTGGGTGATCAGATCGGTGCGCCCGATAATGTCTTCCAGCCGACGAAAGCCGAGCAAAGCCAGGATTTCCCGGATTTCCTGGGCGATGAACGTCATCAGATGCACGATTTTTTCCGGCGTGCCGGTGAATTTGGCGCGCAAGGCTTCGTCCTGGGTGCAGATGCCCACCGGGCAGGTGTTGGAATGGCATTGGCGCACCATCAAACAGCCCATGGCGAGCAAGGATGTGGTGCCGATGCCGAATTCTTCGGCCCCGAGAATGGCCGCAACGACGATATCGCGCCCGGTGCGCAGGCCGCCATCCACGCGCAGGCGCACCCGGTGGCGCAAATTGTTGAGCATCAACACCTGATGCACCTCGGCCAGGCCCATCTCCCAGGGAATGCCGGCAAATTTGATGGATGAGAGGGGGCTGGCCCCCGTGCCCCCCACATGGCCGGAAACCAAAATGGTATCGGCCCCGGCCTTGGCCACCCCGGCCGCCACCGCGCCAATGCCCGTTTGGGCCACCAGCTTCACGCACACGCTGGCATCGGGATTGATCTGCTTGAGATCGTAGATGAGCTGGGCCAGATCCTCGATCGAGTAGATGTCGTGGTGGGGCGGCGGGGAAATCAGCAGGATGCCGGGAACGGCATGGCGCAGCCGCGCGATCATTTCCGTGACCTTGAAGGCCGGCAATTGGCCGCCTTCGCCCGGCTTGGCCCCCTGGGCGATCTTGATCTCGATTTCCTGGCAGGCATTGAGATATTGCGCCGTCACGCCGAACCGCCCCGAGGCGATCTGCTTGATCGCGGAATTGGCATCATCGCCATTGGGCAGGCGCGTATAGCGCGCCGGATCTTCGCCGCCTTCGCCCGAGACGGAGCGCGCCCCGATCCGGTTCATGGCGATGTTCAGCGCGCCGTGCGCTTCGGGTGAAAGCGCCCCAAGGCTCATGCCCGGCGTGACAAACCGCCTGCGGATGGCGTTGACACCTTCCACCTCCTGCAGCGGCAGGCCGCCGCCGGGCGGCTCTTGCACTTCCAGGAGATCGCGCAATTGGATCGGCTCGGGGATGCGGCGCTGGCGCATCATATTGGCATAGATTTTGTAGGCTTCGTAATCGCCAGTATTGCAGGCGGCTTGCAAAGCCTGGATCGATTTGGCCTCGAAGGCGTGGCGCTCTTGCTTGGCGCGCAGCCGGTAAAATCCGCCGATCGGCAGCATGGCCGCGCCAGAGCCATGGACGCGCGCATGGCGCGCGCACACATTCTGGGCGATGCCCGAAAGGCCGATCCCCGAAATCCGGCTTTGCAAGCCGGGAAAGAATTCATCGACAAGGGCGCGCGATAGGCCGATGGCCTCGAAATTCATGCCGCCGCGATAGCTGGAAATCACGGCAATGCCCATTTTGGAAAGGATTTTGAGCAGGCCCGCCTCCAGCGCGGCCTTGTAATGGGCGATCGCCTGCGCCGGGCGCGGCGCGCCAGCCAGCCCGCGGGCGCTGCGATCTTGGGCACTATCAAAGGCCAGATAGGGATTGACGGTGGTTGCCCCCACGCCGATCAGCACGGCCAGATAATGCGCATCCAGGCATTCGCCGCTGCGCACGCTGATGGAGCAAAAGGAACGCAGGCCGCAGGCCAATAAATGGGCGTGTACGCCGCCGGTGCATAAGATCATCGGGCAGGCGATTCGGCTTTCGCTTTGCGCCTCATCGGTCAGCACGATATGCGAGCGTTGATCGCGCACGGCCGTCTCGGCTTCCTGGCGGATACGGGTTAACGCTGCGCGCAGCAATTGGCCGGCATCTTCATCGGGCCCGGGCGCGGGGAAGGTGCAATCGATGCACACCACGGCCTCGCCCAATTCGGCCATCAGCCGCGCGTTCATGCCGTTGCTGAGCACCGGCGAGGAGAGCACGAACACATTCGTCTGCGCTTCATCCTGGGCCAGGATATTGCCCAGATTCTTGAAGCGCGTGGCCAGGCTCATGATATGATCCTCGCGCAGGGGATCGATGGGAGGATTGGTGACTTGGGCAAAGCTTTGCCTGAAATAATGGGAAAGCGGGCGATCCATTTGCGAGAGCACGGCCAGCGGCGCATCATCGCCCATGGAGCCGATGGCTTCCTTGCCATCTTCCAGCATGGGGGCGAGCACGAGTTCGAGATCCTCTTGCGTCCAGCCGGAGCCGGCTTGGCGGGCCAGTAATTCTTGCGCCTGAGGAAATAATCGCGGCTCATCGCCCTTCAGCTTGGCATCGAGATCGATGACATTCTCCAGCCATTGGCCATAGGGGTGCTGGGCGGCCAATTCATCGATCAGGGCCTCGTGGCGCAGCAGTTTTCCGGCCGCCAGATCGACGGCGATCATTTCGCCCGCCCCCAGGCGGCCGCGCTCGCGCACCCGGCGATCGTCGAGCGGGATCATGCCGGTTTCCGAACCGGCGACGAGCAGGCCATCATCGGTCAAGGCATAGCGCAGCGGGCGCAGGCCATTGCGATCCATGCCAAGCGCGGCCCACCGGCCATCGAACATGGCCAAGGCCGCCGGGCCATCCCATGGCTCCATCACCGCGTTGCAATAGGCATAAAGCGCGCGGTGCTCTGGGCGCATGGTTTTGGATTTGGCCCAGGCCTGCGGGATCAACAGCGATTTGGCCATCGGCGCGCTGCGCCCGGCCCGCACAAGGAGTTCAAAGACATTATCCAGCGCCGCCGAATCCGAGCCCCCCGGCTGGATGACAGGTTTGACATCGGCATCGGCCACGCCAAACGCCTGGGAGGCCATGCGGATTTCATGGGCGCGCATCCAATGCGAATTGCCCTTCAAGGTGTTGATTTCGCCATTATGGCACAGCATGCGAAAGGGCTGGGCTAGGCGCCAGGTTGGGAAGGTGTTGGTGGAATAGCGCTGATGATACAGCGCGACCGCCGAGACGAAATGCGCATTGCCGAGATCGGGATAAAACGCATCGATCTGCTGGGCCAGGAACATGCCCTTATAAACCAGGGTGCGCGCGCTTAACGAGCAGATATACAATTCCGTGATATTGGCGGCCAAAGCGCGCTTTTCGATGCGCCGGCGGCACACATAGAGCGCGCGCTCCACGCTTTCGGCATTGCGCTCTTGCGGGTCATAGAACAGCACCTGCTCGATTTCGGGGCGGGTGGCATTGGCCTTTTCCCCGATGGCCTCGATCTGGATTGGCGTTTGGCGCCAGCCAAAAAAGCCAAAACCACTGCGCACGATCTCGCTTTCGACGATGACGCGTGAGCGTTCCAGCGCCGCGAAATCATTGCGCGGCAGGAAAAGCTGGCCAACAAAAATCGGGCGGTTGCCGGGTTTTTGGCCCGTGCGTTCAACGATTTCACGGAAAAAAGCCTGCGGGGCCTCGATCAAAATGCCCGCGCCATCCCCGGTCTTGCCATCGGCATCTACCGCGCCGCGGTGCCATACCGATTTCAGCGCTTGCAAAGCCAGAGTGACGACTTCGCGGCGCGGCTTGCCATCGATGGCCGCGACCAGGCCAACGCCGCAGGCGTCGCGTTCGTCGCGGGGATCGTAGGCGTGCGCCGCTTCAAGCCTTGCGCGCTCGCGCATGTATCGCAGGATTTCGTCAGACATCGCCACCCTGCCCGGACTGCATCTGCTTTAGAAATTCATCGCCCGTGAGCCGCGGGGCGTTGTCGGCAAAATCGTAATAGTGTGGCTTTCGGTCGATGAAGATGTGCTGGTCTATGGCGGCGAGATCACCGCGGTCATCGAGAAAGCCCGCCGCGACATTGATGTAGCTTGTGTCCTTCAATCGATAGAACATGCCGCTGCCGCATGCGCCGCAAAATCCGCGCTCCGCCCAAGGCGAGCTGGCGAACCAGGACACCGTACCCGTGATATCGATGCCATCCTTGAACTCGACGCACATGGCCGGTCCGCCGGTCCAGCGCGCGCATTGCTCGCAATGGCACACTTGCACGCCCGATGGCTCGCCGGTGCCGACAAACCTGACCGCACCGCACAGACACCCGCCGGTCTTTGCCATTGCCGTCTCCTATTGCGCCGCCACACGCGCCGCCGCGCGTTCCTGCAATATGGCGTGAATGCCTTCCGCTGCCTCTCGGCCCTCGCGGATCGCCCACACGACAAGCGAGGCGCCGCGCACGATGTCGCCCGCGGCGAACACGCCCGGTGCTGTCGTCGCGAACGTGCGCTCGTCGATCTTGAGCGTGCCCCAGCGCGACACTTCAAGATCGCTGGCTTTCCAAAGCATCGGCAGATCCTCAGGCTCGAACCCAAGGGCGGCGATCACGAGATCGGCGGGCGTGTCGAACTCGGTTCCCGGTACCTCTTCAGGCGCGCGCCGGCCGCTCGCATCGGCAACACCGAGCCGCATGCGGGTCGCGCGCACGGCCTTCACTTCCAGGGCGTCGCCGAGCACCGCCTTCGGGCTTGCGAGCCATTCAAACTTGACGCCCTCATCCTCGGCGTTTTGAACTTCGGTGCGCGAGCCCGGCATGTTGGCGCGATCGCGCCGGTAAAGACATGTCACCGATTTCGCACCTTGCCGGATGGCGGTGCGCACGCAATCCATTGCGGTGTCGCCGCCGCCAACGACGACGACGCGCTTTGCTTTCGCATCGAGCGTACCGGATTCCAGCTCTGCGACGTCATCGCCGAAGGCGCGCCGGTTGGCGGCCGTGAGGAAGTCCATCGCGGCCAGCACACCTGCGCCGGCCAGCACCGGCACGCCCAGTGCGCGGGCCTTGTAGACGCCCGTCGCCACCAGCACCGCATCATGGCGCGCGCGCAGCGCGGCAAAGGAGAGATCGCGGCCGATCTCGCAGCCTAGCTGGAAGGCGATACCGCCGGCCTCCAGCCGGCGCACGCGCCGCGCCACGATATGCTTTTCCAGCTTGAAGCTGGGAATGCCATAAACCAGCAGGCCGCCGGCCCGGTCATGGCGATCATAGACGGTGACATGGTGGCCGTGCGCACGCAGGCTTTCGGCGGCGCTGAGCCCGGCCGGGCCCGCCCCGATCACCCCGACGCTGGTGGCAAGCTGGTGGCGCGGGGCCAAGGGGGCGATCCAATTCTTCTCCCAGGCGGTTTCGGTGATGTGCTTTTCGATGGCCCCGATGGTGACAGCACCATGGCCCGATTGCTCGATCACGCAATCGCCCTCGCACAGGCGATCTTGCGGGCAGATGCGGCCGCAAATCTCCGGCATGGAATTGGTTTTGGCCGCCAGATGATAGGCTTCTTCCAGGCGGCCCTGGGCGGTGAGGCGCAGCCAATCGGGAATGGAATTGTGGAGCGGGCAGGCGCTTTGGCAAAAGGGCACGCCGCATTGCGCGCAGCGGCTGGCCTGATTGGCGGCTTGGCGCGCCTTATAGGCCGGGTAGATTTCCTGAAAATCGGCCTGGCGGGTGCTTGCGGCGCGGGCCTTTGGCGGCTCGGCCTTGCGGGCCACGAAGCGGTTCATGATCTCGGTCATGGGCAAAGCCAAAGGCTGATCAAGCGGGGATCCAATCGTAAGGGATATGGCTGTGGTTTAGCAAATTTTGCTGAAAGTTACATGATTTTGCTGAATGAGGGGGTGATTTTCCCTGTTGGTCGGTAATTTGAAAAGATTTTTTTTGACACGCATGCCTCGGCCCGTTTCAGCTATGATAGGCGGCTTCGCCGTGTTCGGCGTAATCGAGGCCTTCGGCTTCGATTTCCGGGCTGACGCGCCCGCCGGTGAGCAGCCGGGCGATGCCCCATACAAGGCCGCTGCCCAAGCCGGACCAGGCCAGCGTGACGCCCACGGCCTGGGCCTGCGCCCACAATTGCGCGCCCGCGCCAGGATAGCCGATCTCCAGATTGGCATAATTGAGCAGGCCGGTGCCGCCTAAGGCCGGATCGACGACCAAAGCCGTGCCGAGCGCGCCGATCATGCCGCCAATTCCGTGGATGCCGAACACATCGAGGCTGTCGTCATAGCGCAGCGCATCCTTGAGATAGGCGCAGGCCAGCATGCACACCGGCCCCGCCGCCAAGCCCAGCGCCAGCGCCCCAATTGGCCCGGCATAACCGGCCGCTGGCGTCACCGCCACCAGCCCGGCCAAGGCGCCGGAGGCGAGGCCCAGAAGGCTGGGCTTGCCCTTGCTGAGCCATTCGGCGAGCATCCAGGCCAAAGCCCCGCCCGCCGGCGCGACCAGGGTGTTGAGCAAAGCCAAGGCGGCCGTGGAATTGCTCTCCAGATTGGAGCCGGCATTGAAGCCGATCCAACCCACCCATAGCAGGCCCGCCCCCAGCAAGGTGAGCGCCAGATTGTGCGGGGGCATCGGCTCGCGCCGATAGCGCGCGCGCTTGCCCAGCACCAGCGCGCCGACCAAAGCCGCGATGCCGGAATTGATATGCACCACCGTGCCGCCCGCGAAATCCAGCGCGCCAAAGCTCCAGATCAGGCCGGCCCCGGCGGCCAAGGCCTGTGCCTTTGCGGGATCGGCGGCCTGGCTCGGCCCGCCCCAGTACCAGACCATGTGCGCGATGGGGTAATAGACCAAAAGCGGCCACAAAATCGCGAACACGATCACCGCGCTGAAGCGCACCCGCTCGGCCACGCCGCCCAATACCAGCGCCGAGGTGATGCAGGCAAAGGTCATTTGGAAGGCGATGAAGACGAATTCGGGAAGGGAAACCCCGATCGTGAAGGTCTCGATCAGGGAAGTGAGATCCACGCCGCGCAGGAACGCCTTGTCCAGCCCGCCGATCACCCGATTGACCATGCCGCCATCGGTGAAAGTCAGGCTATAGCCCACGAACAGCCACATCACCATGCCGATGGCCGAGACCACGAAGATTTGGCTGAGCAGCGCCACGAGGTTCTTGGCGCGCACCAGGCCGCCATAAAACAATGCCAGCCCTGGCAACAGCATGGCCAAAACCAGAAGCGTGGATACCAGCATCCAGCCGACATCGCCTTTGTCGGGTGCGCTGAGCGCGCTTTGCGCCGCGGCCGGCTGGGCCGCTGCAGCGCTCAAGGCCGCAACCAACAGGCTGGTAGACAAAGGCCGCATGGCGCGCTCCCCGCTCGCTGACATCGCATGTGCAGCATGATGATGGAGCGCCTTATTGCAGCGCACAAGAGCTTTTTGAGCACCCAAAGGATACGTCTATATCTCTTTCATTCAAAATCGATTGGATCGATAGCCGGCAAACCGTTAAGCATGTCCGCGTGTCGAAATGCCAAGCATGAATGGAGAGATCATGGACAGCGCAAGCCAATGCCCGGTGCAGCACGGAGCACCCAAGCCGACGACCATCGGGGCCAATTCCAACCAAAGCTGGTGGCCCAATCAGCTCAATCTGCGAATCCTCGCGCAGAATTCGTCGCTTTCCAATCCGATGGCTCCGGCCTTCAACTATGCCGAGGCGTTCAAAAGCCTCGATCTGCACAGCGTGATCCGGGATCTTCACGCGCTGATGACCGATTCGCAGGATTGGTGGCCGGCCGATTTCGGCCATTACGGCCCGTTATTCGTGCGCATGTCCTGGCACAGCGCCGGCACCTATCGCATCGCCGATGGCCGCGGCGGGGCCGGCAATGGCACGCAGCGTTTCGCGCCGCTGAACAGCTGGCCAGATAATGGCAATCTCGATAAAGCGCGCCGCCTTTTGTGGCCGATCAAGCAAAAATACGGGGCGAAATTGTCCTGGGCCGATCTGCTGATCCTGGCCGGCAATGTCGCCTTGGAATCCATGGGCTTCAAAACCTATGGTTTTGCCGGCGGGCGCGCGGATGTCTGGGAGCCGGAAGAAGATATCTATTGGGGGCCCGAGGCCGAATGGCTGGGCGATAAGCGCTATAGCGGCGATCGCCACCTCGAAAATCCGCTGGGGGCCGTGCAAATGGGCCTCATTTATGTCAATCCGCAGGGCCCGAACGGCAATCCCGATCCCATCGCCGCAGCCCGCGATATCCGCGAAACCTTCGCGCGCATGGCCATGAATGATGAGGAAACCGTGGCCCTGATCGCCGGCGGCCACACTTTCGGCAAGACGCACGGGGCCGGGCTGGAAAGTCATGTCGGGCGTGAGCCGGAAGCCGCCGGCATCGAAGAGCAGGGCTTTGGCTGGAAAAGCAGTTTCGGCAGCGGCAAAGGGGCCGATGCCATCACCAGCGGCCTCGAGGTGACCTGGACGACGACGCCGACGCAATGGAGCAACAATTATTTTGAAAACCTGTTCGGTTACGAATGGGAGCTGACCAAGAGCCCGGCGGGCGCGCATCAATGGCAGCCCAAAGGCGGGGCGGGGGCCGGCACCGCGCCGCACGCGCATGATCCGTCGCGCCGGGTCACGCCGATGATGCTGACCACCGATTTGTCACTGCGCTTTGATCCGGCCTATGAGAAGATTTCGCGCCGTTTCCATGCCAATCCGCAGGAATTTGCCGAGGCCTTCGCCAAGGCCTGGTATAAGCTGACACATCGCGATATGGGCCCGGTTGCGCGCTATCTTGGCCCATTGGTGCCCAAAGAGGAGCTGATCTGGCAAGATCCGCTGCCCATGCGTGATCACGCTCTCATCGGCGCGGCCGAGATCCAGGAGCTGAAGGCGAAAATTTTGGCCTCTGGCCTCAGCATTTCGCAATTGGTGTCTACGGCCTGGGCCAGCGCCTCGACCTATCGCGGCAGCGATAAGCGCGGCGGGGCCAATGGCGCGCGGATTCGCCTTGCCCCGCAAAAGGATTGGGCGGTCAACCAGCCGGCGCAATTGGCCGGTGTGCTGCAAAAGATCGAGGCCGTTCGCCAGGATTTCCAATCGGGCGGCAAGCGGGTGTCGCTCGCGGATCTCATCGTTCTGGGTGGCTGCGCGGCCATCGAGGCGGCGGCGCAACAGGCTGGAACCAGCGTGCAAGTGCCCTTCACGCCGGGCCGTACCGATGCCAGCCAGGCCCAGACCGATGTGGAATCCTTCGCCGTGCTGGAGCCGAAAGCCGATGGCTTCCGCAATTATCTGGCACCGGAAATCCCCGGCGAGCCCACCGAAATGCTGGTGGACCGCGCCAATCTGCTGACCCTGACGGCCCCGGAAATGACGGTGCTGATCGGCGGCCTGCGCGTGCTGGGGGCCAATGTTGACGCTTCCCCGCATGGGGTGTTCACCCACCGCCCGGGCGTGCTCAGCAATGATTTCTTCGTCAACCTGCTGGATATGGGCACGAAATGGCAGAAATCGCCCAAGGATGCCGGCTTGCTGGAAGGCCATGACCGCGCCAGTGGCGCGCCGAAATGGACGGGCACATCGGTCGATCTCGTGTTCGGCTCCAATTCGCAATTGCGGGCCCTTGCCGAGGTCTATGCCTGCGCCGATGGGCAAGCTTTGTTCGTGCACGACTTTGTGGCCGCCTGGAACAAAGTGATGATGCTCGATCGCTTCGATTTGGCTTAGACGCAATTCAGCTGAATTGGCTCGGCCCGGCGCTAACCCGCCGGGCCTTTTTTTGCGGGGGGCTTGGCCGTCGATGCGCGAAGGCATCGATGAACACGCCCCGCTGAGCCCCCTTCCGTTTTCGCGCTGGTGCGGGGTGGGGTGCGTGGGTAAAAGCCTCCATGCCCGATCCTCTCCCCGATCCGCGCGGCAAGCTGATGCGCGGCGAAGCCTTGGCCCCCTTCACCTGGTTCCGCGTCGGTGGGCCGGCGCAGGCTTTGTTGCTGCCGGCCGATGAGGCGGATCTGGCCGCTTTCCTGGGGGCGCTGGGGCCCGATTGGCCCATCCAGGTGCTGGGATTGGGCTCCAATGTCATCGTGCGCGATGGCGGCGTGGATGGCCTCGTCGTGCGCCTGGCCGGGAGGACCTTTGCCGGGCTGGAAGTGCTCAGCGGGGGGCGCATCCTGGCCGGAGCCGGCGCGCCCGATGCGGCCATCGCCCGCTTCGCGGCGCAGGCCGGGATCGCCGGGCTGGAGTTTTTGAGCGGCATTCCGGGCAGCCTGGGCGGGGCTCTGGCCATGAATGCCGGCTGCTATGGCCGCGAAATCAAGGATATCGTGATCAGCGCCCGGGCCATGGATCGTTTCGGGGCCGTTCGCACCCTCAGCGCGGGCGATTTCGGCTTTGTCTATCGCGGCAATGGGCTGAAAGAGGGCTTGATTTTCCTCGATGCGGTGCTGCAGGGCGTGCCGGAGGATCCGGGGGCCATCACCGCGCGGATGCAGGATATTTCGGCCAAGCGCGAGGCCGCCCAGCCCATCCGCGAGAAAACCGGCGGCTCGACCTTCCGCAACCCGCCGGGCCATTCGGCCTGGGCCCTCATCGATGCGGCGGGCCAGCGGGGTGCGCGCCTGGGCGGGGCCATGGTTTCGCCCAAGCATTGCAATTTCCTGATCAATACCGGCGAGGCCAGCGCCGCCGATATCGAGGGCCTGGGCGAGGCGGTCAAGGCGGCGGTTTTTACCCATAGCGGCGTGGATCTGCATTGGGAGATCAAACGCATCGGGAAATTTGCGGGGGCGTAGGCGCGCGTTAACCTCATTGCGCTTGTGTGCAGAGAATAAGGAGAAGGCGCATGGCGCTGGTGGTGGTGTTAATGGGCGGGATCAGCCCGGAACGGCCCGTCAGCCTGGTTTCGGGCGCGGCCTGCGCGGCCGCGGCCCGCCGGCTGGGCCATGAGGTGGTCGAGATCGATCCGCAAGATGGCGATTGGATCGCCCGCCTGGCGGCGCTGAAGCCCGATAAGGTGCTGAACGCGCTGCATGGGGTGTGGGGTGAAGATGGCCGCGTGCAGGGCGTGCTCGATTGGCTGGGCCTTCCCTATACCCATTCGGGTCTGGCCGCTTCGGCTTTGGCCATGGACAAGGCCAAGGCTAAGGCGGTGCTGGCTGGGCTCGGCGTGCCGCTGGCCAGCGGCGTGTTGCTGAACCGGTTTGAGGCGGCCAAGGACCATCCCATGGCCTTGCCCTATGTGGTCAAACCCAATGCGCAGGGCTCTTCTGTCGGCGTGTTCATCGTGCGCGAAGGGGCCAATCGCCCGCCGCAGCAATTGCTGGAGGCCGATTGGGTCTTTGGCGACGAGGTTTTGATCGAGGAATTCATCGCCGGCAAGGAATTGACTGTCGCCGTGCTCGGCGATGCAGCTTTGTGCGTGACGGAGATCCTTCCTTCAGTCGATTTTTACGACTTTGAGGCCAAGTATGCCGAAGGAGGCTCACGCCACCAGGTTCCAGCCGATCTGCCCGAGCCTGTCAGCCGGGCCGCCTGCGAGGTGGCGCTGCTGGCGCATCGGGGGCTGGGCTGCCGGGGCGTGACCCGCTCGGATTTTCGCTACGACCCAGAACGGGGACGCCTTGTGTTGCTGGAAGTGAACACCCAACCCGGCATGACGCCGACCTCCCTCGTGCCCGAGCAGGCCGCCTATCGCGGCATGGGCTTTGATGAATTAGTGCATTGGATGCTGGAGGATGCCTCATGGCCGCGGTGAAAGCGCGTCGCCCCGGGCCGGCGGCCCCGCCCCCTGCAGGGAAGCAGCCGCCATTTCGAGGGCCAAGGCTGGCGGCCATGAAAGCCGGCGGGCGCGATCTGGCTCGCAGCCTGAAGCAGGCCCCCGATGCGCGCGGGCTGGGCGCGGCCGCTGCCGGCGCGCTGTTGATGCTGGGCGCGGCGGTGGCGGGTGCGGCCTGGATTGGCGGCTCGCTGTTCGACATGCGCGAAGCGATCGGCGGGGCCGCCGATGCCGCCGCGTCTCATGCCGGCCTGCGGGTGACAAGCGTGGAAGTGCAGGGCGTGAGCGGGGCCCGCGAGGCCGAAGTCAAGGCCAATGTTTTGCCCAAGGGGCGCTATTCCATGCTGGCGGTGGATCCGGCGGAGGTCAAAGCCCGGCTGGAAAGCCTGCATTGGGTGCAATCGGCCAGCGTGCGCCGGCTGTGGCCTTCCACCTTGCAGGTGAAGGTGGATCGGCGCGAGGCCTATGCCCTGTGGCAGCGCGGCGGGGTGGCCACCGTGGTCGATGCCCATGGCCGCCCGGCCCCCGATGCCCAGCTGGCTGATTATGCGCATTTGCCGGTCCTGGTCGGCGCGGATGCGCTGGGCGCTTCCGAACCGATCCTGGTGGCTTTGGAAGAGGCCCCCGCCGTGCGCGAGCGGGCTTATGCCCTGGTGCGCGTTGGCGGGCGGCGCTGGGATATCGAGATGCGTTCCGGCATGCGGATCCTGCTGCCCGAGCACCGCGCCGAGCGCGCCTTGGCCCGCCTGGAGGGCCTGCATAGCCTGCATGGCTTGCTCGATCGCCCGCTGGAGCGCCTGGATATGCGCAATACCGGGGAATTGGTGGGATTGCCGGGCCGTAAACTGGCACCTGGTCAACCGCGCCTGGCCCGGATCGACCGGCGGCTGGCCCAGGGAGCCTGAAGATGGCCAAGGGCAGATCGCACAGCGCCGCGCCCGAAACCGAGCCCAAATCGGCTGTGCGCGCCCCATGGGCCGCGGCCATCGATATCGGCTTGTCCAAATGCGCGGTGATGATCGGCTCGCTGGATAGCGAAGGCGATCTGTTGGCGCGCGGCATCGGTGTGCAAAGCGCGCGGCGTGGTCCGCGCGGCGAGCCGTGTGATTTCGATGCCGCCGCACGTTCTTTGCGCGTGGCGCTGGATCAAGCGGAGCGGGCCAGCGGCCTCGTCGTGGAAACGGCGCTGGCGGCGTATGGCGGCCCCGGCATTCGCAGCACCAGGGCCCATGGCATCACCAAATTGCTGCGCGGCGTCGTGGATGCGCGCGATGCCAAGGCCGCCTTGGATGCGGCACGGGATGCGGCATGCGATCCGGGCCGCGCGGCGCTGCATGTCGTCCCGTTATGCTATCGGATCGATGATGGCCCCCCGATGGCCGATCCGCGCGGCAAAACCGGCCAGCGGCTGGCGGCAGAAGTTCTCGTGGTTACCGCGCCGCAGGCGGCGATCGCCGGCATCGAGGATCTGGCGCGCGAGGCGGGCCTGCGGCTGACGCGGGTGATCGCAGGCCCTTATGCCACGGGCCTGGCTTGCACCGCTCCGGCCCAGCGCCAGGAGGGCGCGCTCCTGATCGATTTGGGAGCCAGCGCCACCGGGATCGCGTCATATGTCGGCGCAGGGCTGGTCCATTGCGAAACCCTGGCTGTCGGCGGGGCGCGCCTTTCCGAAGATCTGGCCGCGCAGTTCGGCACCAGCTTTGCCGCCGCGGAGCGCGCCAAAGTGGCATATGGCGGGCAAGCGGGCCTGGCGGCGCGCGGCGTGCGGGTGGAAATTCCGCGTTTGGGGGCCGATGGCCGGCTGGAAGCGGCCTTGGTCGATCCGGCGGCCTTGCACAGCCTGCTCAATCCCATGCTCAACCACGTGTTCGAGCAGGTGGCCGGGCGCATCGCCAAGGCCGGGTTTGTCGCCCAGGATTTTCAGAGCGTGTCCTTGACGGGGGGCGGGGCCATGCTCGCCGGTGCCTGCGCGGCGGCCCAGCGCTGCCTGGGGATTCCCGCCGAGATCGCCATCGTTGATGGCCTGGAGGCGGGGGAACATGCTGCCAACGCATCCATATTTTCGACCTCTGCGGGCCTGCTGCGCTGGGCGCTGGATCGGCCGATCGAGGCCGGCCTTGGCCAAGCGCACGCGCCAAAGGCCAGCAGGAAACCGCCGCGGCCTGCCGATCCCCCCGCGCCGGAGCGGGCCGTCGGGCGGGCCTGGGAATGGCTGCGCGAGAATCTTTAACAGGCTGCTGAAAAAGTCCCGCAGGTCGCGATGCGAGGCGATTTGCGGGCTGGCCAGGAGGGGCGGCGCAGGCGGGGCGGATCCCCCAGCGAGCCGGCCCGACGAAGCCAGGACGCAAAGCGGCCGCACAGGCGGGAGGGTACATTAATGTTTACACAGGTAAATCTTGGAAGCGTGGCGGGGCGCTTTTCCGCACCTGGTGCGTTGCGCCGCTCGACCATAGCGCCGCTATGGCCATCGCGCCGCGCCTTCCAGGCACGAAAAATCACCGCCGTCGCGACCCGCGCGACTTCTTCAGCAGCCTG
>CAZAGL010000007.1:17178-27760 GCA_964484435.1 uncultured Caulobacteraceae bacterium | reverse complement strand
CGTCACTATCGACCAATTGCACAAAAGATTGGTGAGCGTATCTCGCTGTTCGGCCACAGGAAAAGCTCCGAGCCAGGGGCCCGAGGGGCGCATGGGCAAAACATGCTCCAGGGTAAATTGGCTGCTCATCTCGAAGGCCTGGCCCAGGGCCGCTTCCACCCGCCAGGCCACGATGCGGCGCTCCTTGGCCTTGGCCTGGCTCTGAAAGGGCGCGTTCAGCCGCTGCACCAAATCCCGGTGTTCGGCTTCGGTGAGTTCCAGCGCGCCTTTGGCCCCAAATAGCGCCTCGGGCCGCCCCCTTGCCCGCACCACCTGGGCGAATCGCTCCTGGCGGCGATCCGATTTGATGGCCCCGAAAAACGTGGCAAAGGCCAGCCGCTCCAGGCGCTCGAAAAAGCGCAAGGTCAAGGCATTGGCTTCCTCGGACATGCCATCGCCGGCGTGATCGGCCAAGAAGGCCACGGCCGGGGCCAGCCAATAGCGATCGCGTAACCAAGACAGGCACATCAGCCGGCGGCGCACCTGCGCGGTATGGATGCCGGCATCGATGGCGCGGCGATCGATGGCCTCCAAGGCGCGCGCATAACGCGGCAGATCTTCGGCCAAAAAGCGCTCGGCTGGCACGGAGGCCAGAACATCGCGGCGAAAGCTGCCGAGATCGCCGCGCGTCTGGTCCGGCCGGCCGCTGACGATCAGCGGGGCCATGTCCAGCAGGCCCTCAAACCGCGTGCGCCCCAGCCGCTCTTCCAGCAAATCCCAGGCATAGGCAAAGCCATCGGCCCCCTCTTCGCTCAAACCGGCCTGGGATAACAATTCCGATTTGATCATCGCCGCATCGGAAGGATCCTTGCCGCGATCGTTGAGGACGCGAAACAGCAAAGAGGCCCCGTCGCGGTCCTGGCTGCGCATGACGCTGAAAATCACTTTGCCCAACAGCGTCCGCAGCAAATGCTGCAAGCCTTGGCGATCCATTCCGGCCAGCGCCTCGGCGATGGCCTTGGCCGCCTCGATGAGCAAGGCATGGGTTTCGTTTTCGCAATCGGTGCGCGCGGCCAATTCGGCCATCGCGCCCGGTTCTTGCACGATCCGCGCAAAGAATTGCGCATCCACGCGCCGCATCTGCAAGCCGCGCGGCCCCTCCGGCGGCTGCGAGGCCGGGGCCAGAAGCTGCTGCAATTGGGCTTGCTCTTCTCCATCAAGGTGATCGCGCACATAGGCCAAAACCATCGACAAAGTGGCCAGGCGCTGCAGGCCATCGACGATTTCGGCCTCATCGGGCTGCGTGCCGACCAGCACCAAAAGCCCCACGAAATAATAGGAGGCCTCGCGCGCCATCGCGGCGCGCACATCCTGGATCAAGCGCGAGACTTCCGCCTGCGTCCAGGAATAGGAGCGCTGATAAGGCGGCGCGGTCAGGCGCGTAAAGGTGCGCAGCACCTGTCCAAGACTGGCGATATGTGATTGCAGCCCGATCTCGCGCTCGCTCTCTTGGTGCATCAATCCGCAATCCTCGCCCGCTTCCCCTGTGCCACATTCCAGAACGCCTGAGGCAAAAACATGGCTCCCTTTCCCGGGCGCGGGGCGATGGATCAGCCCGCGCCAAACAAGGTGGAAGGCGCGAGGGAAAATTCCGCGCCCGCCGGCGTGATGGGCGCAAAGCTTTGAAAGCCGAAGGCTCCGAAGGCCGCGCGGATCGGCCCCTCCTCCCCGGTGAAGCCGACGCGCCCAAGGCACAGGCCCGGCCCCGGCACATCGAGGCCGCACACGAAAGCGGCGCGCCGCGCGATCGCTTCGCCCGAATCGATCCAGGTGACGGCGCGCGGGGCGGCCCTTTCCAATTCCTGGCGCAGCAGCGGAAAATGCGTGCAGGCCAGCGCGATCACATCGAGATCCCCGCCGCCTGGCGCGCCGAACAGCTCGCTTATCACCGCGCGCACGATGCCGGAATCGACGGCCTCACCGCGCAGCTTGGCCTCGGCCACTTGCACCAGGTGCGCCGAACCGACGCGGATGACGCGGCACTGGGATGCGAACTGATCGATCAGGCCCTGCGTGAACGGGCGCGCGATGGTGGCCGGTGTGGCCAGCAGGCCGATCACGCCGGTGCGTGTGGCTTCGGCGGCCGGCTTGATCGGCGGCACGGTGACGATCACCGGCATGGGTAAAGCCGCGCGCACGGCCTCGAGGGCGATGGTGCTGGCCGTGTTGCAGGCCAGGATGACGACGGAGGGCTCCCAGGCCGAACTGGCGGCGCGCAGAATGGCGGTGACGCGGTCACTCAAGGCCTGCGCCGGCTTGTCGCCATAGGGCAGCCAGGCCGAATCGGCGATAAAATCGCAGGTCAGATCCAGCCCGGCCCGCGCCATCGCCCCCAGCACGCTGAGGCCGCCCACCCCGCTATCGAACAGCAAAGCCCGCATTCAATCCTCTCGTGCCGCGCCGAATATGGCCTCGCTTGCGCCGGCATACCGCGCCCAGGCCGCATCCCCGTAAGAAAAATGCCACCATTCGTGCGGTTGCGGGCAAAACCCCGCCTGCGTCATCACCCAATACAACACGCGCCGATTGGCCCGCGCCTCGGCATGAGAAAAGCAGCCCGGCCACGGGCTCTCTTTCTCGAAATGATCTAAATGCGAAAGCGGCGATCCGTCATCAAACAACGAGCCCATGAACACAGGCTCGCCATCCTCGCGCCAGACCAACGCGACATCCACGGCCCCGCCGGTGGAATGGGGCGCGGGCGCGCCCGCTCGGCTGGGCGGGGCCCAATATTTGCGCACTTCCAGCGCCAAATCGGCATCGCTCAGTTCGGGCTGACATTTGCGCAGATGCGCGGGAAACCAGACATCGTGGAAATAGGCCTGCACCGCGCGCGGGCGCCAGGCATCGTGTAAAAACAGGCACAGGCCAGCCTGCGCCAGGCGGGCATCGATCTTGGCCAGCTTCTCGCCCACTTGTGGGCGCACCAGCAGATCGGGGATGGAGCCGGGCACGCAATGCCAATAGGGCGGGTTGCGCGCCTGTGCGTAATAATTACGCCCGCGCAGCCCGTAATCGGAGGCCGGCACCAAGCGGGTCGCGCCCGGCGCTTCGGCGATCGGCCACGGCGTGCGATCTTCCCAGACGGCGCGCAGAAAGGCCAAATCCGGCAAAGGCTGATCCCGCAAACCATTCAACGCACCGAACATTCCTGTGAACCTTTTCTTAACCAGATTTCCAGCATGGTCGAATTGATCTATGTGTGAAGAATCACTTGTTGATTCTGTGGCGCTGCGAGGGCGAAATGACACGGCTTGGTACATCCTCTATCGCGATTGTCACGCTCTCTGGGCTGATCTGGAGCGGCTGGATGATCGGCTCCCAGACCCCACAAGGGGAAGAGGCGCTGGCCAAGGCCTATGCCATGTATACCGCCGAGGCGGAGGCCGAAGCCGATTTGTTCGCGCCGAACGCTCTGCGCGCCTTGGTGTGCGGTGTCGGCGAAACGGCCGGGCGCGGCGATGCCAAGCCATGCTTGGCCGTGGCGGCGGCGGGGCGGCTGTTTCTGGTCGATGCCGGCTCGGGTGCTGTGTCCGCGTTGCAAAGCCGCAGCGTGGGCTTGGAAAACCTCGCCGCCGTGCTGCTGACGGGCTCCGATCCCGTGCGCTCGGCCGATCTGGATGAAGTGCTGGTGGGCTCGGCTGGCTTCCGCAATTCCTCGACCCTGCCGGTTTATGGCCCGCCCGGCTCGTATGAATTAGTCGATGGCCTGAACGTGGCCTTGAATGCCCAGGGCGCGCCCGCGCGGCTGGAATCCTGGGCCCCGGCGCCAGAACCCGGTGCACCCGTCATCGTCTTCGAGGCCGATGGCCTGACGATCGTCGCCTTCACCACCAAGGAAGATGCCCATCAAGGCCGCGTCGGCTATCGTTTTGATTATCGCGGCCGCTCGCTCGTCGTGGCCGGGGATGGCCGCGCCGAATGGGCCGAGGCGGCGGGCAATGCCGAAGTGGTGCTGCACGGCGCGCGCTCCGAAACCTTGGCGCAATTGCATGAGCAAAACGAAACGCGCCCCACGCCCTTTGAAGTGGCCAGCGCGGCGCGCGATTCGGGCGCGGGCATGCTGGTCTTGACCGGCATGGATCCCAATCCGCTGATCGCCAGCCAGCAAGTGCGCGAGGCCAAGCAATCCGGCCTCGATGGTGTGGTGGCCGGCCAATTGGGCATGCTGCTGGAAATGCCGCTCACCTCCCAGGCCGTGAACGTGCGCCCGCTCTGATCGAGCGTATCGCTGCTGCGCCGGTGGCGTGACGCAATTCTATCTCGTCATGCCACTGGCGTTGCGCAGCAAAGGCCAAAGATGTCGAGCATGCCCTAATATTTCAACGAAACCGTTCCGCCAAAGGTGCGCGGATCGTTCAAAAATGCCCCGCGTGCGCCAGTTTGCAGCGGCAGATTGAAGCCGATCTGCGTGGCATCGACATCAAACAGATTGCGCGCCCAAACCTGGAGGCCAAGGCGTTCCTGGAAAAAATCCAAGCCCAGGCGGGCATTGACGATGACAAAACCGGGCTGGCCCGATGTAGGATCGAGATCCGAGCCCGTCAGCTGCGGCGAGACATAGCGCAGATCCACATAAGCCAAGCTGCCGACCGCCTCATTGAACAGAGGCTTTCGATAGGTGAGCGATTGCGTATAGGTCCAAAGAGGCGAATTGGTCAGCCGCTCTCCCGGCAGCCGGAACAGCGAAAGCTGGCCGTTCACGGGATTGCGGTTTTCACCGACAAAGGCCGCATCCTCACCATAGCGGGCATCCGTCAGGGCGATGCCGCCCTGCGTGGTCAAGCCGCGAACCGGCGTGGACCAGATATAATCCAGTTCCAGCCCACGGGTGGTGACATTGGGCACGGAGGTGACCACAAACTGAAACCCGTTGAAGGTGTTCAGCTGGAAATTGTTGTAAAAGCTATAAAAGCCGGCAACATTGAACAGCAAATCCCCGCCAAATAACGTGCTTTTGGTCCCCACTTCCAGGGCATCGACGGTTTCTTCCTCGAACTGCGGATTGGGCGCGCCGCCCGATATGGTAAAATCAAAATCGCGATCGAGATTGAAGCCGCCGGCCTTGTAGCCGCGCGAATAGCTGACATACGTATTCAGCGCCTGCGAAAACCGATGCGAAGCCGAGAAGATCCCCGTGAACTGGTTTTCCTCGCGGCTTTGATCCACGCCAACGCTGTCCAGCTCGTTGCGCAGATTGGTCAAACAAAAGCCGGAGCGCAGCGCCCCCAGCGGGCCGATATTCTGCAGCGGGTTGCAGGTCACGCCGGCGGCGAAGGAATTGGCCGCAGCCAGGGAAAGCCCGCCGCCCGCCGGCGATTGCAAAAAGCCGGAAACGGTTGCGCGAAACAAAGCCAAACCGGCCCCGCCCGTCAGGGTCGTGAAATCGGCATCGAGATCCTTGGTTTCATGGGTAAAGCGCAGGCCGAATGTCAGCTTCGTCTTGGGGGAAAGCGAAAGGATATTATGGGTGAAGCCGGCGATCGATTCAGCCTGCTGGAGATAGACATCGTCATTGCCGCCAACCGCCCCGTTCAGCCCGGCGATCGGGGCCAGCCGGTTCAGCGCCGCGAAATTTGGGCTGATCGCGGTGAACGCGCGCCCAAAATCCGCACCTAGAAAAAGGCGGTTGCGCCGGTTCAGATCTTCGTTGGCATAGATCGCCCCGATCAGCCAATCGAGCGGCCCGGCCAAACCGGCCAGCCGCACTTCCTGGCTGAAATTCTGGAATTGCGTCGTGTCGCTGCCATCGGCGGGGCGAAATAACACATCGATGGCCGTGAAATCGGCATCCTGCGCCTGGAGATAGGTCCAGTCGCGGTAGGCGGTGATCGCGGTCAGGCTGAGCGCGCCGAGATCCCACACCGCCTCACCGGAAACGCCCCAATCGGTGATGCCCTGATCATAGCTGCGATCGGCGAAGGCGCGGCGATTGCTGATCGAACCATTGCCGAGGCCGGCCAGACCGCTTGGCCCATAGGCCCCGAGATTGGCAAAAGCGGCCTGGGCCCCGGTGCCAAAGGGAATCAGCGGGCCCAAAGGGCCATTATCCGCGACCGGCGGCACTTGAAACACCGCGCCATTCAGCGTGCGCGTATCAATGACGGCGGCGGCGCAGCATTGCTCATCGCGCCGCGTATAATCGCCGATGATGCGCAGCGAAAAATTCGCGGTTGGGGCAAACAACACTTGCGGCCGGACCGTCCAGAAATTGCGGGTATTATCTTCACGCGCACTGGCCAGGCCGGAATTGGTCGAGATGAGGCCATCGCGCTCGGCTGTCGCGCCAAAAACCCGCAGGGCCAGATGATCCGAAACCAGCGGCAGATTGGCAAAGCCGCCAACGCGATAGGCATCGAAATTGCCGTAGGTGCCCTCCACTTTGCCGCCGAATTGGCTGAGATCGGGCCCCGCGGTGCGGATATGGATGAGGCCCGCCGAGGTGTTGCGCCCAAACAGCGTGCCCTGCGGGCCGCGTAACACCTCGATTTGCGAAACCTCCCCGAGATCGCCGAGCGCGACGCCATTGCGCACCCGATACACTCCATCGACGACCACCCCAACCGAGCTTTCCAGCCCGGCATTGGAGCCTTGGGTGCCGATGCCGCGCAGCCGCGCCGTGGCCGATGTTTCGTTTTCCGCGATATTGAATTGCAGATTGGCCACCAGGGATTGCAGATCCTGGATATCGCCCACGCCCGAATTCTCGATGAGATCGGCGGTGACGGGCGTCACCGCGACAGCGACCTCCTGGATGGACGTGGACCGCTGCGTGGCGGTGACGACGATTTCCTCGGTTTCTTCAGGGGGTTCTTGCCCGAAAGCGGCCGTCATCATGGTGGTGGAAAAGCACGCGGCCACGAGATAGGCGCGGCGCTTGCTGAATCGTGACATGGCGTTTCCCCATCGTATTTTTTGTGGCGATCGCGGGGCTGCGCCCCGTTTTTCGCCGCCGCGCAATGTCTGATGCGCAAATTTCCTCCCAACCCATTCCATCTAGCCGCAATTGGGCCCGGCAACGAGGCCAAAACGCAAAAAAATGCATATTGTTGCTGCGCTGCGCGGCGAGGTGGCACGTCAGGAGGCGATGGCCGCCGGATCGGTGATGGCCGCAACCATATGGTGCAGGAGCGAGCGCACCCGGTCATCTTGGCCGGCACGCGCCAAGCCGATCAGCCGATCGATCTCCTGTTCCAAAGCGCGCAAATCGCGGCGCGGGCCGCTCACCGCATGGATTTCTTCGCTGACGATGTGCGAAACCTGCTCTTCCTCGGCGATCAATTGCTCGCTCATTTTTTCTCCGGGGCGCAGGCCGACGAAGGTGATCTTGATATCCCGATCCGGGCGCTTGCCCGCCAGGCGGATCATCATCCGGGCCAGATCCACAACGGCGATCGGCGCGCCCATTTCCAGGACATGCACCCCCCCGCGCGGTGCGGCATGCGAACAGCCGATCGCCGCCGCGCTGAGCAGGAATTCGGCCGCCCGCGGAATCGTGATGAAATAGCGGGTAACGGCGGGATCAGTGACCGTCACGGGGCCGCCCCGCGCAATCTGGCCCTCGAAAACCGGCCCGACCGAACCGGCCGAGCCCAGAACATTGCCGAGGCGCACGGACATCATCCGGCTGCCACCCTCGCAATCATAGGCCTGGCACAGCATTTCTCCGATCTGCTTGGTCGCGCCCATGATGCTACGCGGGGAGACGGCTTTGTCGGTCGAAACGAAAACCATGCTGGCATGTACGGCGCGCGCGGCGATGGCCACATGGCGTGTGCCCGCCACATTGGTCAGAACGCCCTCGCACGGGTGGGCCTCCACGATCGGCACATGCTTGAGCGCGGCGGCATGCAGCACGAAATCGGGGCGCTCGCGCTCGAAATGGCGACGCACGCTTTCGCCATCGCGAATGTCGCATAACAAGGCCGTGCGCTGCACCTGCGGGAAACTCGTGCTCAGCGCCTGCTCGATGCGGAACAGATTGTATTCGCAATTATCCAGCAAAATGATGCGCGCGGGAGAAAGGCCGGCCAGATGCTGGCACAAAGCCGAGCCAATGGAGCCGCCAGCCCCGGTCACCAGCACAATGCGGCCAGCGAACACCGCCCTCAATTCAGCGTGATCGGCATGGCTCTGCGAAGAGGGCAGCACGTCATTCAGGCCCCAGGGGCGCAGATGCGCCGCCTCACCCTGGCCGTGGATCGAGAAGACTTGCGCACCGAGCGCGCTGGCCTCGTCCAAGAGATGTTCCGCGCTTTGGGGGGCCAAATGCGAATCGCACGCGACAAAATGCGCCCCGTGGGCACCCGCGGCCCTAGCGGCACTTTCAAGGCTGCCAAACACCGGCAAACGGGCGATTGTCCTGGAGGCGGTGCCGCCAAAGATCACGACACCGACGGGCGCACGAAAGCCCGGCGCATTGCGCAGCAAGTCTGCACCCCTGCGCACTGCCTGCAAATTTCCGCACAAAACGAGCCGAGCCCGGCTGCGCCCGGGGTGCACTGACTTGTGATCACGTTGATGCGACATGCAACACCCATCCTCATCCCGCAGCGTGCTTCCTAGACGTCTCCGTTGCATTCGTCCAGCCTGGTTAACGCACTCTAACCGCATGTGCATCATCCACGCTAAACCTACAGTTTCGGGAAAAACTCGCCGCTCCCGGCCATTTTCATCGCGGCAAGCCGCATGCGCGCCGCTGATCCCATGCATTATCACGCCGCCCGTGTCGTTTCGGCGACATCACAGCTTTTGCTTGCGTTCTGCTGCTCGGCATCGCACCAATCCCCCTAGGAACCAGCGCCAAAGAGGGGGCAATGATCCAGCGGCGGGGCGGAAAGCGGGAGGCGCGCTTGGATCGGCTGGAGATGCTCGATCGCCGTCTGCATGTCAGCCGCCGGGCCCGTTTGGAGGGCGTCGCGGAGCTGCCCGCCAGCACCAGCACCGGCCCAAGCGATGTGGAATTGGATATCCAGGCCGCCATCCTGGCCGAGCGCGAACAACTGGAAGGCGAAGCGGCGCGCCTCGTGGAAGAGCTGGAACGGGATCTGCGCCGCTTGGCCCCATCCATGGCCCGCTGCGAAACCCTGTTCGCCGATGCCGAGGCCGAATTGCGCCGCGTGGAGGGCCGCTTTGGCCCGGCTTTCGCCGCCTTGCTGCACACCCACCGCACCGCCATCGCGCAATTGGCGGCGTTCCGCGCGGCGCACGCGCTCCATCGCCCGCCCGTTTATCCCGATTCCCCTTTGCTGCAGGCAGCGTTTCTGCTGCTCGCCGCCGCCTTCGAAGCCGCCTTCAGCGCCACATTGTTCGCCAATGCCAGCGATGCCGGCTTGCTCGGTGGGGCCGCTACGGCCCTAGGCCTGAGCGGGGCCAATGTGGCCCTTGGCTTTTTGGCCGGCTTTTTGGGCCTGCGCTATGTGCAGCATCGCCGCTGGGCGCTGAAAATCGCCGGTTCGGCGGCGGCCCTGTGCGCGGTTTGCGCGGCCATCGCCCTCAACGCCTTTGCCGCCTTGTGGCGCGAACGGCTGCACGGGCCCATCACTCCACTGGAAAGCCTGGATCAAGCCAGCCTGCTCGGCTTGACCCAGCCGGAGGCCGTCATCCTCTTGATGCTGGGCCTGGCGGTTTGGGTTTTTTCGGCTCTGAAAGGCTATTCCGGATTCGACGATCCCTATCCCGATTTCGGCAAGCGCGATCGTGCCGTGCGCCGCACCGAGGCCGATCTCAATGCCGCCCGCGAGGCCCTGCGCGAGGCGCTGGAGGCCCCCATCTTGAGCGTTCGCACCGAAACGCAGGCCGCGATGGCCGCCCAGGAAGCGGCCCTGCTGGCCATGCGGGCGCTCTATGACAACGGGGCCGATGCCTTGGCTGAAATCGCGGCCCAGCACCGGCGCCTCGAAGAAACGGGCACCGAACTCATCGCCCGCTATCGTCAGGAAAATGGCGCGGCCCGCAAATCGCCGCCCCCGGCGCATTTCTCGCAGGCGCCCGTCTTTGTCTTCCGGCCACACGACCCCTTGCAGCGCCCCGCCGCAGCCTTGGAATCGGCCCGCCTTGAGACCGATGACAGCCAGCGCCGCATCGCGCGCGGCATCAGCGAATTGGGCATCTTGCTGGAAAATGCCAGCGCGCGCCTGGAAAACCCCAATTGATGCCCAATCCGCTTTTGCGCAAAGCGCGCAAGCGCTCCAAGGATGTTCTCGGCCTCGCGCTGTTGGGCCTGACATGTTGCGGGCTGCTGGCAGCCTTTGCCGCGGCCATGGTGCTGGCCCCGGCCCCACTCGACGCCGAAACGCTTTGCCCCGTGGAGGCCCCGCCAGCCGCCATGACGCTCATTCTGGTCGATGCCTCTGGCCCGCTGGAGCCGCGCCACCGCGCGCGCCTGCGCGCCGCGATCGAGGAGGAAGCCAAGCGCCTGCCCCGCTTGGCTTTGCTCAGCATCAAAGGCATGCGGCCCAATGCCCCGCGTGAGCTGGTGGATGTGTTCTCGCGTTGCAATCCCGGCGATTCCCGCAGCGCCAATCCTCTGATCAGCAATCCT
>CAZAGL010000007.1:0-17078 GCA_964484435.1 uncultured Caulobacteraceae bacterium | reverse complement strand
CAATCCTCTGATCAGCAATCCTGCCCGCATCCAGGCCCGCTGGAAAACGCAGTTCGCCGATCCCCTGAAGGCAGCCGCCTCGCGCGCCAGCAATGCCCGCCAGGCCGCTTCGACTTCACCCATTCTCGATGCCTTGGCCGGTGCCAGCCAGGATCTGGCCTTCGCCAACTTTGCCGGCCCGCGCCGCCTGGTGCTGATCACGGATTTGTTGGAACACGATCCGGAATGGGGGTTTTCGGCCTATGCCGATGGGGCGGATCTGGGCCGTTTCCTGGCGCGACGCACCGGCTATGAAGTGCCCGATCTTGGCGGCATCATTGTGCGCGTGATCGTGCTCGATCGCCCCGATCTGCTGCATCGGCAAACGGCGGCCCGCGATGGCCTGTGGCGGCCGTTCTTTGAGCGCGCCGGCGCGGAGGAAGTGCGCTTTGAAGGCTTATAAAGCCCCTTTGCCGGCCAGAAATTCCAGCATCGCGGAAAAATCCCGCTGCGCCCCGCCATGGGCCGCAAACAGCGCATAAAGCGCCTCGGCGGCCGCCCCCAGCGGCGTGGCCGCGCCCGCAGAGATAGCGGCGCGCTGGGCCAATTTCAAATCCTTCAGCATCATGGCGGTGGCAAAGCCGGGCGCATAGCCGAAATTGCTGGGGGCGCTGGGCACCGGCCCCGGCGCGGGGCAATAACTGGACAAGGACCAGCACTGCCCCGAGGATTTCGAGCTGATCTCGTAGAATTTGTGCGCATCGAGCCCCAATTTCTCGGCCAGCACGAAGGCCTCGCACACGCCGATCATCGAAATGCCAAGGAGCATATTGTTGCAAATCTTGGCGGCCTGGCCCGCCCCCGATGCCCCGGCATGGATCACGGCCTTGCCCATGCATTGCAAAATCGGCAAAGCGCGCTGATAGGCCGCCTCCGTGCCGCCGACCATGAAGGTCAGGCTCGCGCTTTGGGCCGCGGCGGTTCCGCCCGAAACCGGGGCATCGACCATGTCAAATCCGGCCCGATGCGCCGATGCCCCCACAGCGCGGGCAGTATCCACAGATATTGTGGAGCAATCGATCAAAAGCGCGTCGGCAGGGGCGCTGGCCAGCACATCCTGATATACACCAATCACATGTTCATCGGCCGGCAACATGGTGAGGGCTGCTTGCGCCTCGCTGATCGCTTCACGAAGGCTGGCGGTGGGCTTGCATCCCGCCTCGCGGGCGCGTTCCATGGCGGCGTTGGAGAGATCAAACACACGGACATCATGGCCGTGCTTGGCGAGATTGGCGGCCATCCCGGCCCCCATATTGCCCAATCCAACAAAAGCGATGCGTGACATGATGGGGGCTCCCTGGCGCGAGCGACTCGAGTTAGCTTAGCATGGTGAACTCGCCCTTCGGCGAGGAAATGTGAGACAGAGCGATGCATTTCTCGTGGCAAGGCGCAAGCGGGGCTTGGTATTCTTTCGATGTGGCGCGCGCCAAGCGGGTCTGGGAGGCTGTCTCCGGCCTCTATATGTTCGTCAAGCCTGGCGATTATCCCACCTTGGAAGCCGGTGGCCCGGTGGCCTTGTATCTGGCGCAAACCAGCAATTTCGCGCAGAGCCTGGCCCGCCATGAGGTGTGGGGGGCGGCGCAGGCTCTGGGCGCGGCCGAAATCCACCTATTGACCGAGCCGGACGCCGGCCGGCGCGCCTTCATGGAAATGGATCTGGTCAAGGCCCACACGCCCCTGTTGAATCGGCGCGCTCTGCTCAAGACCGGGTGAATCTGGGCAGCTAAGAAGCCGAAGCATGGGCCAGCTTCAAGGCGGGTTCCCCGCGTGCCAGGCGGCCCGCTTGGCC
Source organism: uncultured Caulobacteraceae bacterium (assembly GCA_964484435.1). Classification (GTDB taxonomy): domain Bacteria; phylum Pseudomonadota; class Alphaproteobacteria; order Caulobacterales; family Aquidulcibacteraceae. The sequence goes on along the minus strand of CAZAGL010000007.1, from coordinate 15,250 downwards.
GATCCAGCCATCCCGCGCGATCTGCCCATGCATGGCCAGATATTGATCGATCCAGGCGGCCTCGGCCGGGCTCCATTCCGCGATCTGGTCAAAGTGGAAAATCCCCGATTGCTTCAGCTTGCTTTCGATCTGGGGCGTGACGCCGGGGATCAATTGCAAATCATCGGGCGCACCGCCGCGCGGGGCCATCAGGCGCAAGGGCCGGGTCATGGCCATCGTGGGCTTGGGCATTGGGGCTGGCGCAAGGCCGGCCGGCACCGCTTCCATCACGGGCAAAGCCGGCATGGGCGCGACGGGCGAGGGGCTGGACGCGGCCGAAGCCCGGGTTGCGGCGGCAAAGGCCTGTTCTTCCAGCTGGCGCACCCGGGTTTCGAGATAGGTGGTTTTCCAGCGCAGCCGGGTTTTCTCGCCATCTTCTTTCGGCTCGGCGGCCAATTGCGCCTTCGCCTCCTCCAAGGATTGCCGCAAATCGCTGATTTCACTGTCCTGTTTCGAGACATGGAGCAACGCGGCCTGGTGCTCGGCTTCGGCGGCTTCGGCCCGCGCCAGATAGCTGAACGCCTCTTCTTGGGCCTGATGGAGCAGCGCCTGCGCCTGGGCGGTATCACGCTCGCTGGCCGCCAGCCTGGCAGCCAAGGACTGCGCGCTGCTTTCCGCCGCGCCCACCGCTTCGCGCGCCTGTTCGGCCAAGGAAGCGAGGCGCCGATCCATGTAACGCAGCCGCCATGCCTGCTGGAGCGCCTCTTCTTGGGCTTGTCCATCCCCATCCTGCGCCCCCGGCGCATCGGCAAGCAGACGCAACCCGTTTGCCTCATCCGCCTTTGCCTGGCTCATTCCCGAAGGCGAAGCGGGCACCGCGTGCGCGTGTTCGCTAAGGCGCTGCTCCAGATAGGCGACGCGGGCGGTGAAATATTTCAGCCGCCATTGGCTGATCTGCTCGTCTTCATTTGGTTCGGCGGGCGCGGCGGGGGCAGCGGGCAAAGCCGGCAAGGCGGCCTGGGCCTGCTCTTCTTCCAAAACCGCAACGCGCCGCTCAAAAAACAAAGCGCGCCAGCGCCAGCGCGCGAAATCCTGGCCATCCACCGCGGCCGCCTGCTGGGAATCCGCGGCCATTGCCGCCTGTGGCAGCGGCTTTTGCGCCAATTCGTCCTCTAATTGCGCGATGCGGGCGCGCAAGCCTTCGCTTTCGGCGGCCTGGCTTTCACGCGCCCGCAAGGCATTGCGCAATTGCGCATGTTGGGCGCGCAGCAATTCCAGTTCTTCGTTTTCGGCGCGCAGGCTGGCCAATTCGCGCTCCAGGCCGGCCACGCGCTCGCCCTGGCGCTGGGCCGCGTGCTGCAAGAAATTGATGGTCTCGGCGCTATCCTCGCCGTCCGCAGCGGCCATGCCCGCCCCGGCCGGGCGCGCGCGGCGCATCAGATCGGCGCGCAGGCGGGCCTTTTCGGCCTCCAGCGCTTGCGCCGCGTCAGCATGGCGCCAGGCATGCCAACACCAGCCCGCAAAGCCCGCCAAAACCGCCGTGAGGGCCAAAACGCCTAGTAAATGCCCGGTGAGCCAGATCATGGTTTGCCCTCTTCGTTCGGGGTGTTGCCTGCGCGCACAATGACCATCGCCCCATTCGGGCGGGCCAGATTGACCAAGCCGTTTACGCGCAGATGCTCACCATCCGCACCGGCCAGCAGCAAATCGCGGGCCAAAGCTTCGGCTCTTGGATTGGCCAGTTCCAGCGAGGCCGCGGCCAATGATACGGCCAGGCGGTGGTGATCGCAGCGGCGCACGATGGCGGAAAGATCCTCGATGGCGGCGCGGCGCTGGGCCAGCTCGATCTGGCCGTCGAACGCGGCCGGATGGGCCAGAATCACCGCGTCAAAGGCCGCCTGGCAGGCCTTGACCGAGGGCCAGAAGCCTTCGCTGCCCTCCGCACCGACCTCCACGACCTGCACATGCAAACCCATGCCTTCGGGGGGCGGTTCATTTTGCCAACGCTGCGCCGCTTCCACGGCCCGCACGGCCCCCTCCCCCCGAAAATCCAGCCGGCCAAGGACCAAGCGGGCATCGCCCCGATCCAGCCGGGCCAATTGGTGCAGGCTGGCCAAGGCCGCGCTCTCCCAGCCTGCCGGTGCGGCGAAGGGCGCGACAAGGGCCTCGTTGCTCACCTCCTGGCCGAACAGCGCCCGGGCCCGCGCGGCCAGCGCATCGGCGATTTCCTGGCTCGGCACGGCACCGGAAAGGCTCAGGCGATTGCCATCGCGCACGGCGCGCCAGAGGGGCGGGGCATCGGTATGCGCCAAGGTCATGGCGCTGCGCACGCGGGCGATCGCCCCGTTCCAGGCCCCGCCGGGCCCAGCGGCGGTCAGGGCCACCCGCTCGGCCTTGATACGGGCCAAGGCGTTGGGGGCCGCCCCGGTGAGCAAAGCCGTTTGCCCCCGCATGGCGGCGCGCGCAAAATCCAGCCCCGCCGCATCCAGCTTGTGCTGCACCCGCGCCTGCAGCACAAGCTGGGTGCCGCGCGGTGATTGGAAATGGCCCCCAAACAGCAAAATGGCCCATAAACACAGCAAGGCCGCCCCGGAAAGCCAAAGCCCAAGCAAACCAGGTGCCAGAGATTTCACGCTTGCCCCCCAATATCGCTGGCCAAAGCCCGGCGCATCAGGGCCACATCTTCCTCATCGGCCCGTTGCCGCGGAGCATGAGAAAGCGTACGCGCAACATAGCCCAGCCAAAACCCCAAAGCGGCGCTGATCAGCAGCAGCAAAACGAAGTTGAGAACAAGCGTGCCTTCCATGTTCCGTGCTCCTCCCATTTGGCCCGCATGCCTGCGCGCGGCGGTTTTGGCCAAGCCCGTTCAAAGATACCAGACTTATCCACAATGATCCAAGACATCATCAGCCCGGCCAATCCGGCCATTAAACTCTTGAAATCCCTGCATGCGAAGAAAAACCGCCAAGAAAGCGGGCTTTTTCTCGGTGAAGGGGCCCGTTTGGCTTCCGAAGCCGCCGAAATGGGCATCTGGCCAGAGATTTTGGCCTTTTCGCCGGCGGCCATCGAGCGCGAAGCCGTCCAGCGCCTGATCCAAGGCGCCCAGAGCCAGGGCACGCGGCTGGTGCGCACCAGCGAGGCCGTTCTCCAGGCCATTACCAAGCGCGATAATGCCCAGACCGTGATCGGGGCCTATCGCCAGCGCTTCGCGCCTTTGGCCAGCTTGGCCCCGGCCCGGCGCTGGGTGGCGCTGGAGACGGTGCGCGATCCGGGCAATCTTGGCACGATTTTGCGCACCGCCGATGCGGCCGGCGCGGGCGGCATCCTGCTGGTGGAAGGCGGCTGCGACCCCTTCTCCCCCGAGGCGGTGCGGGCCAGCATGGGCTCGATTTTTTCCTTGGGGCTGGCCCGCGTCGGCTTTGCGGAACTGGAAGCCTGGCGGCGCGGCCAGAACCTGGCATTGATCGGCACGTCTTTGGAGGCCAGCCAGCGTTTGGAGGCGCTTGGCTCCATCGAAGGCTTTGTGCTGTTGATGGGCAATGAGCAATCGGGCCTGGCGCCCGCGATGGCGCAGGCCTGCGATGCGCTGATCCGCCTGCCGATGGCGGGAAAAGCCGATAGTCTCAACCTCGCCGTCGCGACGGGCATCGCCCTGTACGGCCTATGGAGCAAGCAGGGATATGATGGCGCAAATCGTTGAGCCTCGCCTCCTGACGGCCGAAGGCTGGCGCGATTATGCGTTGCTGGATAGCGGCCATGGCTGGAAGCTGGAGCGCGTGGGCCCCCACACCTTCGCCCGGCCCGAGCCGCAGGCGCTTTGGGCCCCGGCCAAAGCCATCGATAATTGGGGCGAGGACGCGCGCTTTTCGCCCGCCGCCGACGAAGGCGATGAGCGCGGCCGCTGGCGCTTCCAGCGCCCGGTGCCGGAATCCTGGCCGATCGCCTTCGAGGATCTGCGCTTTCTGGCCCGTTGCACGCCCTTTCGCCATTTGGGCTTTTTCCCGGAACAAGCCGTTCATTGGCGCTGGATGCGCGAACGCGTGCGCCCGGCCGCGCAAATCCTCAATCTGTTCGGCTATACCGGCCTTGCCACGCTCAGCGCAGCGGCCGGCGGGGCGCGCGTGGCCCATGTCGATGCCTCGAAGAAGGCCATCCTTTTCGCCCGCGAAAACCAGGCCTTGTGCAATCTGGAGGCGGCGCCCATCCGCTGGCTGGTGGATGATGCTTTGGCCTTTGCCTTGCGCGAGGCGCGGCGCGGCATGAGCTATGATGGCATCATCCTCGATCCGCCCAAGCATGGGCGCGGGCCAAAAGGAGAGGTCTGGCGCATCGAGCAAATCGGCGAATTGCTGCACGCTTTGGCCCCCATCCTCTCCCCGCCGCAATCGCGCCCCACGTTCGTGATCGCCACGATTTATGCCGTGCGCCTGTCCTATCTGGCTTTGCAGCGGGTGATGGCGCAGGCCCTGGGCCATCTCGGCGGCCGGATCGAGGCCGGCGAAATGGCCCTGCGCGATGAAGCCGGCCAGCTTTTGCCGACGGCGATCTATGCCCGCTGGGAGCGGCCGGGCCGCTAAGCCCAGCCCGCAGCGGGCATAGACCCAACCCATTGCTCAGGCCGGCGGGGAATCGCGCAAATGGCTGCGGGCCAAAGCCGGGCGTTGCGAGAGGCGCTGCAGATAGGCATCCATGGCCGCGCCCGGGGGCAGCATTTCGCGCGCCCAGGCCCCCATGCTGCCGATCAGGATATCCACGGCGGTGAAGCGCTCACCCAGCAAATAGGGGCCCCGCTCAACCGCCTCCGAGATCAATCGGTTCATCGTCTCGGGCCGGCCCCAGCCGCCAGGGCCCGTTTGGGCCGCCATGCCCGAAAATTGCAGCACCATGTTCGGCTCGATCACGCCGCCATAATAAAACAGCCAGGAAACATAGCTGCCGCGCAGCTTATCGCCCACCGGCACGCCGATCCCCGCCTCGGGGAAGGCATCGGTGAGATAGAGGGCAATCGCCGGGCTTTCGAAAATCACCGCCCCGTCATGCTGCAAACAGGGCACTTTTTTATCGGGATGGGGATTGGCCGGATCGGGCAAGGCATCGGGCGCATCGCGCCTTGGGATGGAAACATAGCGCACCTCATAGGGCGCGCCGATTTCCTCCAGCAGCCATAGCATGCGAGAAGACCGCGATTTCGGCGAATGGAACAAAGTCAGCACATTACTCTCCCTCTCTGTTTGCGCGAACACTTAGAGAACAACCCTGCGCCGAGCAAGCCATAAAAGCGCAGCCCGAAAAAATTTCGCTGCGCTTTGCTCACTCCAGGCGCGGGGCGCAATGGGCGATGGCGATCAATCGAAAATATCGAAAATGCTTGGGCGGCGTTTGTGGCGCCGGTAATCGTCATCATCATCCCAGTCGCGGCGCGGATCTTGCCGCGGCGGGGATTGCATTGGGCCCGGATCATTCCTTGACGGGTGTTGCGAGCGCGTGTCGCTGGGCGCGGGGTCACGCGCTGCGGCAAGCAATTTCTCCAGTTCGCCGCGATCCAGCCAGACTCCCCGGCAATTCGGGCACATGTCAAACTCCACCCCAGAACGCTGGACGGTCTGCATCGGGCCATTGTCATTGGGGCACAACAAAAGTGGCATCATGATCCTCCTTTGGGTGGGCCGGCCCGATCAGCGCCGGCCGAACAGGCGCTCGATATCGCTGAGCTTCAGCTCCACATAGGTCGGCCGGCCGTGATTGCACTGGCCTGAAAAGGGCGTGGCCTCCATCTGACGCAGCAGCGCGTTCATTTCTTCGCCATTCATGCGCCGCCCAGCCCGCACCGATCCCCGGCAGGCCATCGAAGAGAGCACGCTGTCCAGGCGGCCCGTCAAGGCCTCCATCGAGCCGAGATCGGCCAGATCGTCGGCGATATCCTGCAACAGGCCCTGGCAATCCACGCGCCCCAACAAAGCCGGCGTTTCGCGCACCACCAGCGCGCCATGGCCAAATGGCTCCAGCACCAGGCCGAACATTTCCAGTTCGTCCTTGCGCTCCAGCAACCGAAGCAGATCCCCTTCCTCCATTTCCACGACTTCGGGGATGAGCAGCGCCTGGCGTTTGATGCCGCCTTGGGCCAGCATGGCCTTGAAGCGCTCATAGACGAGGCGCTCATGCGCGGCGTGTTGATCGACCAGCACGATGCCATCGCGGGTTTGGGCCAGGATATAGGTTTCGTGCAATTGCGCGCGGGCGGCCCCCAAAGGCGCGGCCTGCTCGGCGGCTTGATCCAGCGCGGGTTCTTGGCGCGCGCTGGGCAAAGCGAAATCGGGGGCGGCGAAATTGGCCGCTTGCCCCTCTTCGGCCAAGGCAAAGCGCGGCGATGGCGGGGAAAAGCTGGCGCGCTTTGCTCCCCAGGCGGGAGAGGCCTGGCCGGCCATCGGCTCGGGCTGGAAGCTGGCCAAAGCCCCCATGGCCACGCTGGTCGCGGCGCGATGCCCGGCTCCCGCCAAGGCATGCTTCAAGGCCCCCACGATCAGGCCGCGCACCTTGCCGGAATCGCGAAAGCGCACTTCGGTTTTGGCCGGATGCACATTGACATCCACTTCCTCGAACGGGAGATCGAGATAGAGCGCGCAGACAGGGTGGCGATCGCGCGCCAGCAAATCCTGATAGGCCCCGCGCACCGCGCCCAGCAGCAATTTATCCTTTACCGGGCGGCCATTGACGAACAAATGCTGCGCCTCGCGCGTGGCGCGGTGGAAGGTGGGCAGGCCGGCAAAGCCGGTCAGGTGCGCGCCTTCGCGCATGGCATCGAGGGCCACGCTATTGGGGGCGAATTCCGCGCCCAAAATCGCCGCCAAACGCTGGCGGCGGCCTTCCCCCAGCGGATCGTCCTGGCGCGGCAGGCGCAGCACCGTGCGCCCATCCGATTCCAGCACGAAGGCTACATCAGCCCGGGCCATGGCGATGCGCCGCAGGCAATCGCCCACGGCCAGGGCCTCGGCGCGCGCGCTGCGCAGGAATTTAAGCCGCGCCGGGGTGGCAAAAAACAAATCGCGCACTTCCACATTGGTGCCCGAGGCATTCAGCCCCCCAGGGGCCGGGCGCGGCGGCTGGCCTTGACCCGCCTCGACCGCGATGGCCCAGGTGTCCGAGCTGCCGATCGCGCGCGAAGTCAGCGTCAAGCGCGCCACCGAGGCAATCGAGGGCAGCGCCTCGCCGCGAAAGCCCATGGTGGAAATATTCAGCAGATCCACGCCGCCAGCCGCATCGGCGACCAGCTTGGAGGTGGCGTGGCGTTCCAGCGCCAAGGCCAATTCCGGCCGCGCAATGCCGCAGCCATCATCCTCGACGCGGATGAGGGCCGTGCCGCCGCCCTCGATCCGCACATGCACGCGCTTGGCCCCCGCATCCAGTGCGTTTTCCACCAATTCCTTGACGGCGGCGGCGGGGCGCTCGATCACCTCGCCGGCGGCGATGCGATTGACGATCTCGGGGGAAAGGCGGCGAATGGACATGGCGAATCTGCGCGCAACTTAGCACGCTTCGCGGCAATCCCATGCCAAGGCGCAGCTTCAGTTATTCCCCGCGCTGGGCGTGCGCCTTCATGGCATCGGTGAGAAAGGCCGAGAAGCCGTGCGCGATCCGCTCATAGCGCGCGACGAAATCGGGATGGGAGAGATAGAGATCGGCGAGGCCAGCATAGGCCTTTGGGGTGCAAATTTGGCCCCACATGCCCCCCACCCAGGCGCGGTGGCGCGCGATCAGCCCTTGGATGGCCTCAGCGGCTGGATCCAGCCCGCGCCGCATCCCCTCGCTGAGCGCCTCTTCCAGCATGCGCAATTCTTCCATTGCTACATCTTTGGCGCTGCTTTGGCCGGCGCGGGCGATCGCATCGCGCATGGATGGGCCATAGCGCGCGATCAGCCAGGCTTCGTATTCGCTTTGTTTTTCGGCGCTGAAGCCTTTGTATAAATCGGCATGCGACATGGGGGCCTCTCCGTTCAGATTTGCGATGGTGCGATCAAGTGTCGCGATGAGTTGGGAAAAACGATCGCGCTCCGCGACCAGTTTTGCGCGGTGCCGCAGCAGAACCTGCGCCTGGTTTTCGCCTTCCGCCTCCAGGAGGGCGGCAATCTCACCCAGCGGCACGCCAAATTCCCGGTGGAACAGGATGCGCTGCAGGCGCAGCAGCTGGGCGCGCTCATAATGGCGATAGCCGTTCGGGCCCACCCAAGCCGGGATCAACAGGCCGATCTCATGGTAATAATGCAGCGTGCGCACCGAAACGCCGGAGAGCCGGGCCAGGCGCTGAACCGTAAAGCGTGCCATGATGCGCCCCTTGCGCCCGATCAGCGCCGGCTGAGTTTTCGCAAGCCGCGCGTCAACGCCGCCGGAATGACAGAAGTGTGGCTCTCGCCCGCGATGATTTCGCTGCCCAGGCGCAAAGAGGGAAAAGCACGGCCAGCAAGGCGTTCGGCCATGCTGGTGACATTGGAAACCATTTTGAACGGCAGCAGCATCGGCAAGCGCGGATCTTCCTCGAGCGCGCCGACAGCCAGGAACAATCCGGCATCGAGATCGGCGCGCGCCGCATTGCTGGCCTCTTCCAAGGCGAACAGCATGCCCTCATCCCACCACAGCGCGGGGCTGACGGCGAGATAATTGGCAAAGCTTTCCGGCGCGCTGAGAAAGGCCCACATGGCAAACAGCCCGCCCAGCGAAGAGCCGAACAGGATGGAATCTTTCGCGCTGACCTCAAAGCGCTGCTCGACGAACGGGCGCACATCCTGGCGCAGGAATTCAAGGAACTGCGCGGCGCAGCCCATGCGCCGGCCTTCCGGCAAAAGCGGTGTGGCACCGGCCCCGATCATTTGCTCATATTGGGCCATGCTGGTTGGCGTGAAATCGCGGTTGCGCAATTGCGCCTGCCGCTGCGGATCGCCGCCACCATAGGCAACGCCGACCACCAGAATGGGCGGCAATTCTCCATACAATTGATGCATCAGGCGCGTCATTTCGAGCGCCGTTCCAAAACAGAGATCGGCGTCCAGCACGTAAAGCACCCGCGCCGGAAGCGGCGAAGGCCCGGCCCATCCCGCAATGGGATGGCCGATCCACAGGTGAAAATCCGCCTCGACTTGGGGCGAATAGAGCGGATGCGCTTCGGTGCGCGCGAGGGAAACGGGTGGGGGCTGGGTCATGGCCCGCAAGGTCAGGCCTCACGCGGCGGGAGGGTCAAGCGCTTTTTTTCAAGCAAACTCGGCACCAAACCATCGGCCCGCCGGCCTTAAGCGAGGCGGTCAGAGCCCGGGCAGCTTGGTTTTTTTGTTGGCTTTGCGCTCGATCAGCACTTCGCCGCCGCCGGTGACGCGGCGGGTGGCTTCGACTTCGGCCAGCTTGGCCTCTTCGGTTTGCGGGCCCAGCGGATCGGCCCCATCCTTGAAGGCCAGCACGCGATCGGAGAATTCTTCCGGCTTGTGGATCAAATCCGCCGATTCCTGATCGATGATGTTGCGGATCGTGCCGTCCACGGCCTGCGCGCCGGCCCCCGCCACCAATGCGCGCTCACCGGGGCTGGCATCGGCCCCGACATCGCGGCCAAACAGAGCAGCCTGGGCCTGCGCGCGCGTATCCACGGCCGCCCCGCGCGTATCGCCCGGCTTGGGCGGGCGCAGCGAATATTCGGGGGGGATGACCAAAGGCGGCTTGGTCACGACGCGAAATTCATCGGGCGCGCCAGTTGAACTGCCGCCATTCTTGGCACCGAACGCGCTGCAACCAGAAAGCGAGGCGGCTGCCACCAAAGCCGCGGCATAGGTCATGAAATGAGCAGAAGTCTTCGCCATGCGGGAATACAGCCCTCTAAGAGAGAAACACTCGAAACAGTCTCCTAGCCCATGCTCGTGGCAAGTCCAAGGCAGCATTTTGGGCGCGCGGCGGGCATGGCATCAGGCCGAGTGTTTTTTCCGGCCGGAGCCCTCGACGAACAGATAATCCAGGATCAGCAAGGCCGCGCCCATGGTGATGGCCGCATCCGCCACGTTAAAGACCCAAGGGAAATACAGGCCCGAGAAATCCAGAAAATCCACCACGAAGCCAAACCGGATGCGATCGATCACATTGCCCAGAGCCCCGCCGATAACCAGGCCAAGCGCGATGGCCGATAATTGGCGCTCCACGGAGCGCAGCCAGAACAAAAACGCGCAGGCAATGGCGCTGGACATGGCAATGAGGCCCCAGCGCTCGATCTGGCCATTGGCGTGCAGCAGCCCGAAGCTCACCCCCGCATTGCGCACAAAGGTGAGATCGAACACGCCAGAGAGCTCGATCTTGCCGATTTCCTGCAAACGGATAATCGCCAAAACCCAATATTTCGAGAGCTGATCGGCCCCGATCACCACAAGGGCCAGAGCAAGGCCAAACCAAAATCTAGCGCGCATTGCCAGCATGCTGGGCGTCCCATATTGCCACGGCCGCGGCGTCACGCGGCGATAAATCGTGATAGCGCGGATCATTGCCCACGCTTTGTGAAATTTTCCAGGATCGGGCACAGCGCCGCCCCGGCGCGCGTTCCACCACCACCGCCACACCGGGAATCTCCATGAGGCGGAAGGCATCGGCGGGCCCCTCGCCCTCCAACAATCGCGCCCCGCTCGTGATGCACAATTCTGCAAGATCGGTGCCGCGCGCGGCGGCCAGCAAAGCCTCATCCTGAATGAAGATTCGCGGCGCGGCCTCCAGGCTCGAACCGAGAAGCTTGTCGCGCCGGGCAATCTCCAGGGCCCCGGTCACCACCCGGCGGATGGCCCGCAGGCTTTCCATGCGCGCCGCCGCCGCGTCATCGCGCCAATGCGCTGGCGTCAAAGGAAACTGCCGCAAATGCACGCTTGCCGCCGCCTCGCCATGGCGGGCGCGCCAGGCCTCTTCGCTGGTGAACACCAGGATCGGGGCGAGCCAGGCAGTCAAGCGCTCGAAGATCGCATCCAGGGTCGTGCGGCAAGCCCGGCGGGTGCCATGGGCCGGGATGTCGCAATACAGACTATCCTTGCGCACATCGACGTAAAACGCCGAAAGATCATTGATGCAGAATTCCGTGATGGCGCTGAGGCCGGCGCGAAAATCGAAATCGTGATAGGCCGCGCGAATCTGCTCATCGAGCAGCGCCAGCCGGTGCAGCATGAAGCGCTCCAACAGGGGATAATCCGCGCTGGGCTCCAGCCGCTCTTGCTCCGAAAAGCCGCTGAGCGCACCGAGAAGATAGCGCAGCGTGTTGCGCAGCTTGCGATAGGATTCGCCGACTTGCTCGATCAGCGCTTTGCCCAGGCGCTGATCATCGCGATAATCCACGCTGGCCATGATAAGGCGCAACACATCGGCACCCGATTGGGCGATCAGCTCTTGGGGATCCACCACATTGCCGAGGGATTTGGACATTTTGCGCCCCTCCTCGTCTTGGGTGAAGCCATGGGTGCGCACGATGCGATAGGGGGCCTCACCCCGCGTGGCGCATGATTGCAGCAAAGAGGATTGGAACCAGCCGCGATGCTGATCCGAGCCCTCCAGATAGAGATCGGCCGGGCGCGGCAGACTCGCCCGCGTGCCCAAGACGAAGGCGTGTGTCGAGCCGCTATCGAACCAGACATCGAGGATATCCTCGATTTTTTCATAGGCGCTGGCTTCAAAACGCGGGCCCAGGAAATCTTGCGCCTTGGTGGTGAACCAAGAATCGGCCCCGTTTGTGCGCATGGCGGCCAGGATGGCCGCATCGACTTCGGCATCGCGCAGGATGTGCCCGCTTTGTTTGTGCACGAACATGGTTAGCGGCACGCCCCAGGCGCGCTGGCGCGAGATCAGCCAATCTGGGCGGGTTGCCACCATGGTGCGGATGCGGTTTTTGGCGCTTTCGCTGCCCCAATCCACCTTTTCGATCTCATCGAGCGCCGTTTGCCGCAGCGTATTGCCAGCCGCGCCATAGGGCCGATCGAGGGCGATAAACCATTGCGGCGTATTGCGGAAAATCAGCGGGGCCTTGGATCGCCACGAATGGGGATATTGATGTTTCAGCACGCCGCGCGCCAAAAGCGCGCCGGCACCGATCAGGGCCTCGATCACCGCCTTGTTGGCCGGGCCATCCTTGCCGGCATCCTTGCCTTCCAGCTTGAGGATTTCCAGCCCGGCAAAGCCCGCTGCCTCAGCGGTGAAGCGCCCCTCTTCATCCACGGTGAAGGGGATATCGGCTTGCGAATGGCCGTGATAACGCCAGACCAGATAATCATCCGTGCCGTGCCCGGGCGCGGTATGCACAAAGCCCGTGCCCGCATCGTCCGTGACATGCTCCCCCGCTAGGAGCGGCACGGAAAAGCCATAGCCCAGCTTTGCCAAGGGATGGGCGCAGCGCACCCCTTGAGGATCGAAATCGGCCAGGCGCGTCCATGTATTCGCCTTGCCGGCGCGCAGGACCTCCTCGGCGAGCCGATCGGCCATGGCCAGCTTTTCGCCGGGCTTCAACCAAGGCGCGAAAGCAAGGCCCTGCTCCAGGCTGTCGATCCGGTAAAGGCCATAAGAGATATCACGGTGAAAGCTGATGGCGCGATTGCCGGGGATGGTCCAGGGCGTGGTGGTCCAGATGACGATGGCCGCGTCTTGCCCCAAAATGGGGAATTTGACCCAGATCGTTGAGCTGGTCTTTCCCTGATACTCCACTTCGGCCTCGGCGAGGCTGGTGCGCTCCAGCGGGCTCCACAGCACGGGCTTGGAGCCGCGATAGACCAGGCCCGCTTCCACCACTTTGAGGAATTCCGAGGCGATCACCGCCTCGGATTCATAATTCATGGTCAGATACGGCTGGGCGAAATCGGCAGCCAGGCCAAAGCGCTGGCGCTGGCCGCTTTGCACCCCCACCCAATGCTGGGCATAGGCCCGGCAGGCGGCGCGAAATTCCTGGGCCGGCACATCCTGCTTTTTGCGGCCCTTGGCCCGGAACGCCTCCTCGACCTTCCATTCGATGGGCAGGCCATGGCAATCCCAGCCGGGCACGAAATCGCAATCATAGCCCGTCATCTGCCGGGTGCGGACCGCGAAATCCTTCAGCATATTGTTCAGCGCGTGCCCGATATGCATATCCCCGTTGGCGTAAGGGGGGCCGTCGTGAAAGACGAATTTGGGCCGGCTGGCTCCATCGTTGCGCAGCTGGGCATAAAGATTTTCGCTTTGCCAGCGGGCCAGGGTTTGCGGCTCGCGCTGGGGCAGCCCCGCGCGCATGGGAAAATCGGTCTCGGGCAAAAACAGCGTCTCTTTATAGTCGCGGGTGCCACCACCATCCGTGGTCATCGCGATCCCTCCTGAATATGATGGATTGAAGACAGACAGGGCCCGGCCAACGTCAGGCGCGAAACGCGCCTTGCCCGTTCACCGGGCACAAAATTCGCCGAAAATCGCGTGGGAACTGCATCCATGAGCGTTAGCAGAGCCGCAATGCAAAATCCACATCGACATATTCCGCAGTCACGCCATTGCCAAACGATTGGTTTTCAGCGATTCAGCCATCCCTCGCCGGTTTTTCGGCGCATTCCACCCCGGTTGCCCCCCATTTGCTCACGCATTGTCAAGTTTCTTGCGCGTTAGCTCATTGTGCCCGTTTGGGCGCGGAGATGATTTCCATCCCATGAGCCCCATTCAATTGCAGCGCGCGCACCAAGCCCCAGAGGCCAAGGAGCGTTTCATGCCCAGTGCGCACGCCTTCCGCTTTCGTCAGCTCAGCGGGGGGGAAGAATTCTCCTTGCAGGCGTTTGAAGGCAAGGTCGTGCTGATCGTCAATGTGGCCAGCGCCTGCGCCTATACGCCGCAATTTCGTGATCTTGAGGCCCTTTACCAAGCCAAGCAGGACAAGGGCCTCATTGTCCTTGGCCTGCCCAGTAATGATTTTGGTGCCCAGGAGCCGGGCACGGAAGAGCAGATCGCCAGCTTTTGCACCAGCGCTTACGGCGTAACCTTCCCCATGACCAGCAAGATCGAAATCACCGGGGCGGGTCGCCATCCCCTTTATGATTGGGTGGAAGAGATCGCCGGGCGCAGCGGCCTGCCGCGCTGGAATTTCCACAAATTGCTGCTGGGCCGGCGCGGCGAACTGGTGGATTGCTTTCCCTCCAATATCTCGCCGCTTGGCCCCGAAATGATGGGCGCGATCTGCCGCGCCCTCTCGGCTGATATTTAACAGGCTGTTGAAGAACTCCCGCGAGCCGATCGGTTCAGCGGCCATTCAGGCAGAAGCTGACATTCTCCCGCCATCAGGTTCGGAGACATCATCATGAACAAGACGATCTTCCTTGCCGCGGCGGCGTTCGCCCTTCTGGGGACCAGCCCGGCCTTGGCCGATGAGCACGGTGGCCATCACAATGGCTCGCACCAGGTTTACCGCGATCACGACGAGCACCAGGATCATGACGATGGGCGCGGCCAATATCGTGGCGATTATCGCAATTATGGCTATGCGCCGCGGGCGCAGGGCTATGTGAACGGCTATCGCGATGCACAACGCCAGGATTATCGCGAAGATCGGCGCATTTATCGCGATGGTTATTATGATGGCCGCCGCCAGGATTTTGGCCAGGATTACCGCATCTACCGCGATCGCTATTACGACTACCGGCGCGGTGGCTATTGTGATGGGCGCCGCTATGCCAGCTATAATTATCGCCCCTATTTTCAGACGTATTATCAATATGATCGGCCCTATTACCGCTATGATCAATATGATGCGGCCTGGAATCGCCCCTATGTGATCGGGCGGCCATTGCCGGGGCATTTGCGCTATACGCGCATCCGCGACGGCTATTATGACGGCCTGCCGCCCTGCCCGGATGGCTATTATTATGCCAATGTTGGTGGGGATATCCTGCTTTTGTCCCTGGCCAGCAACCTGGTCGTCGATGCCTTGCTGTTCGGCACCGGCTATTGAGGCCATGGGGCCAACGTCATCCTGACATGCGCCCAATCGGTGGCATCCATGTCAACCATGGATGCCACTGCTCGTTGCTGCGCAACGCCAGGAGCAGGACGGAAATGATTTGGGCAAATAATGCCTCGCGCGTAACGCCCCCTTTACGCCGCCCGGCCATGGGTGAAAACGCTCCGATTTACGTAAATCGGCTGGCAAACGCTTGATCTCATCAAACGCGCCGTTATGGTCCCTGCCTTGGCGTGCGCCGCGCTGGTTCGCCGCATCGAGAATGGGCAGCGCACGCGCAGGGTGATTAGCTCAGTTGGTAGAGCAGCTGACTCT
>CAZAGL010000006.1:0-28331 GCA_964484435.1 uncultured Caulobacteraceae bacterium | reverse complement strand
CTAATGCGCCAGAAGCAGAGGAATTTCCGCGCGGATCAAGACATCGCGCGTGGCCCCGCCGAAGATCATCTCCATCAAAGGCGATTGGCCAAACGCCCCCATCACGATGAGATCGGCACCGCATTCGCGCGCCGCCGTCAACAGCGCGCCGGCCACGCCTTCGGAATCGGTGGCCAGATTGCGGATTTCGGTTTGAGTGCCGCGCCGCTCCAGATGGGCGGCGATATGCGCGCCGGGATAGGGCCCATGCCCGAACGGTTTGGGCTTGGCATCGACGGTGACGATGACGGCCTGCTCGCAGACATCGAGAAAGCTTCCCGCTTCGGCCAGGGCCCGCACGGCCTCGCGGCTGGTATCCCAGGCGATCAGGGGCCGCATGCCGATGGCGCGCGCACCTGGCCAATTTGGCGGGATGACCAAAGCCGGGCGCCCCGATTGCAGAAGCACCCCTTCGATCATTTCAAAACGCACGCCGCGCAGGGCCTCCTGATCAGGCCGGGCCAAAATCGCCAGATCGCAATAGCGGGCGTGCAGCGCCGCCATCCGCGCCAGATCGCGCGGCTGGGCTTCCAAGGCGCGCACATGATTGCGCCCGGCCTGCGCCTGCAGGTACGCGCCGATGCGCTGTTGTTCGGCCTTTGCCTCTTCGCGCGCGGCCCCCAACAATTGCGCCCACACCCCGGCCACCAGCCCGGGCTCATAGGCCAGCGGCTCTTCCGGCAACACATTGAGCTGGGCGAGCGTCAGATCGGCATCGAAGCGCCGGGCCAGGCCCTCGGCGGCGGCGAGCACGGCCGCATCGGCTTCCAGCGAAACGGCGAAGGCCAGGATATCTTTGAGGCTCATGGCGGCGTGTCTCCCGATGCGATGCGTGCATCTTATCAGGATTGGCGATGCGGCGCGCCCCTGTCACAGGCCGGCTTTGGCCGCCTCATCGCGAACGGCCTGCGTGTGTTCGCCGATAATGGGCGCAAAGCGCGGCTCATCAGCCCCTGGCCCGGCCCCAAAGCGCAATGGGCAGCGCATGGCGAAATACGCCCCTTCGCTGGGATGCTCCTGGTGCTGAAAAAAATCCGTGGCGCGCAAATGCGGATCGGCGAGGATGTCCTCGATCGCGCGCACGGCGATGGAGGGGATTTCCGCGGCGCGAAACTTGATCACCCAATGCGCGCTGGTTTGCGCGGGCGTCAACGCAGCGATGCGCTGATACAGTAAGGAGATATTGCGGAAACGCAAAAGCGGCGTGGCAAATGCCGCATCCTCCAAAAAGGCTTCATCCCCCAAAATGGCAAACACCTGCTGCCAGGCCGCATCGGAATAGGGCACGATGGCGATATGCCCATCCAAAGTGGGGAAGGGCTGGCGATCGGGATCGATCTGGCGCCCATAACAGATCGGCCCGTTAGGAGGATCGAATGTCTGCCCAGCCAGATGCTCGACCAGGGAAAAATGGGTGAAGGTCTCGAACATGGGGATTTCCACGAATTGCCCCTGGCCGGTGCGCAGCTTGTGGATCAAAGCCGCCAGCACGCCTTGCGCGGCATAGAGCCCGCAGACCTTGTCGGCGATGGCCCCGGGCAGATAGCGGGGCCGGCCATCGCCATCCACCTTGCCGATCAAGGATGTGGTGCCGCTGGCCGCCTGGATCAGATCGTCATAGGCCTGCAGGCCGGCATAGGGCCCATCCGAGCCAAACCCGACACAATGCGCATAGACGCAATCGGGCCGCAATGCGCGCACGGCGTCATAGCCGAGGCCCAGGCGCTCGATGGCCTGCGCCCGCATATTGTGAATGAACACATCACAGCCGGGGATCAGCCCACGCACGGTTTCCAAATCCGCGGGTAGTTTGAGATCGAGCGCGGCAGAGCGCTTGCCCCGGTTCAGCGCCAAATGCCCCGGGCTCATGCCCTTGGTGGCGGCCGGCTTGGCGGAGTATCGGAACATGTCCCCTGAGGGCGGCTCGATCTTGATGACGTCCGCGCCCAGATCGGCCAGCAATTGCGTGGCGAACGGCCCAAAGATCACGCTGGTGCAATCTAGCACGCGGATGCCTTGCAACAAGATCGGGCTCGGCATGTCTTGGGCTCCCTTGCTGAAGCCCATGATAGCGGGCACAGAGCGCCATGCCCATCGGCGAAATCGTGTGTGTAGCTGCAGGTACCATTCCAGCTCTTGCGATCCTAGGCCGACCGGCGCACCATCCTGATAGCGAATGCCGCTCGAGCCTGTACCTCGACCCTGTGCCTCGACCCGTCCCTTATCCCACCACGCAGGTAAACGCGATCCGGATCGATCATGCCCAAGCATCCCATGCTATTTTCCCGGCTGGTTATCTTGTGTGTTTTTTTGTCTCCGTTGACGCTGAGCGATGCCTGCTCACCGCACGTTACCAGCGACACGCCAGCGTCGGTTCCTGAGGGCAATGACGAACACCCCTCACAGAAAACCATGGGTCATGCTGGGCCAAAACCCGCCTCCATAGAGCCGACGATTCCAGTTTCCCGCCCGATAGCAAGCCCTGTTCCGACTGGGCAGCCGTGGACGTCGATCTCTGAAAAAATGCCATTCATCGCACGTCTTAAGACGCCATTGGCCGTCACAAGCATGACGGTTTCAGCCCATGTAAACATCATCGACAATTGTCTGGTGGCGGATTTCGGATCACACGGGCGCGCTACTCTTGTCCTGCCTCCGCGAGCCCTTATCGAAGGTTCGCGCAGTAATCCTACCGCGATCATAATCAACCGCGACCGCATCAAGTTGGGTTTTGATCAAATCCTACCAGGCGGCAGTGCCAATGTCAGCGTCGACGATTTGATCATGCCAATTCCCAATAACTGCCCTGATAATCTATTCGTAATTGGAGGATAACATGCGCAATTTTTTCATATTGTTCGCTATCATCTTTAGTTGTTACTGATTATTGCATCGTCAGTGCAATCCAGCACGCGGATGCCTTGCAACAAGATCGGGCTCGGCATGTCTTGGGCTCTCTTGCTGAACCCCATGATAGCGGGCACAGAGCGCCATGCCCATCGGCGAAATCGTGCGCAATTGCATCGTCAGGAAAATCGGAACCGGATTTCCCTGGGTTCGATGCAATACTTATTGAACCTGCGCATTTTCGGGCACAAAACCGCAACACCACTTTTGTTGAAAATGCGCAAGATCCCATGACGTCTCAGGCCTATGCGTGGATCGCCGCCGGGCTCGGCCTCATCTTGGCCAGCTTTATCGGGCTGGTTTCGCTGCGCTGGCCGCAAGATCGCCCCATCGCGCTGGGCCGCTCGGCCTGCACGGCGTGCGGGCACCAGCTTGGTGTGCTGGAACTCGTTCCCATCCTCAGCTTCCTGGCGCTGCGTGGGCGCTGCCGGGCCTGCGCCGCCCCCATCGCGCGCCGCTATCTGGCCTTGGAGCTGGCCTGCCCGGCCTTGGCCTTGTGGGCGGCCTCGGCGCGCACCGGGCCCGAGATCCTGATCGGTGCCGGCCTCGCTTGGGCCCTGTTGCTGGCGGCCATCCTGGATTTTGAGCATTTCTGGCTGCCCGATGCCATCACGCTGCCGCTGGCGGCTGCTGGCCTGCTGGCCGCCTGGTGGCTGCCAAACGGGCCAAGCGGTGTTGAGGCGATCATCGGCTGCGCCATCGGCTTTGGTTTTTTCTGGGCCCTGGCTTTTGCCTATCGGCACCTGCGCGGGCGCGAGGGCCTGGGCGGCGGCGATACCCGCCTGCTTGCTGCGGCGGGGGCTTGGGTCGGCTGGATCGGCCTGCCCTCGGTTTTGCTGTGGGCCAGCCTGGCCGGGCTTTCCCTGGTTTGCGCGCGCCTGCTTCTGGGACGCACGATCCGGGCCGACGATCGCATTCCCTTTGGGGTTTTCCTGGCGCTTGGCCTGTGGCTGACTTGGCTCTATGGCCCCTTGGGGTTATGAGCCCGGCTCATGGCGCGCAGCCTATGATGCCGGCCACGGCGGTGATGGAGCTCCAGCCCTTGCGGGTGCGGTATTCCAGGGTGCCGGCAGGGGCCAAGGCCCCGCCCACCAGGCCCGATTGGGTATCAAATTCGAGATTGAAGGCCATGCCAATGCCCTCGCCTTCAAAGCTTTGACGGGGCGTGTGGCCAAATACCAATTCCCCGCCGCGCGCCGTCTGCGGCAGATCCAGGGTTTTGCCGCCAATTTTCACCCGCGCCACGCTGGGATCGTTGAAGGCCACCAGCACGCGCCGCGGCGGCTGCGTCTTGGTCCATAACACCAGCGCGCATTGGCCAGAGCTCAAGCGCTGGGGGGCCACCTCCTGCATGGCCAAAGCGTTCTCGATCCGCTTGGGCGAGGCCTGGGCATGCTGCGTCGCGCTGCCCGCGCCGGAGCCCGCGCAGCCGGCCAGCAGCACAAGCGCCAGCGCACCCGCGATCATCCCGTTCATCTGGCGCGTCCGCATCACAAATGCCCCTGATCACTTCGTGCCCAGCCATTGGGGCCAAGCGTGAAGCCCGCAGCGCTGAGCACGGCCTCGCCCACACCATCCACCCCGGAAACCTCGCTGTCCAGCTTCACGCGCGCACGCGCATCGATCCGCAGCTTGGCAAGGACGCGCATGCCGTTTTGCTCACCGGCCAAATTTGCCAGGGCGAATGGCCCGTCGCACGTCACCGGCCCTTCCAGAACCGGCCCCTGCAGGCCAAGGCTACTGGCGCTGGCGGTCAAGGCATCGGTGCTGACGCGCCCGGATGCGCCAATGCAGCGCCCCCGTTCGAAGCGGAAAGACACATCGGCAAAGCGCAATTGGCCTTGCAGCGGGATGGGCGATTTCCAGATGCCCAGCGGCAAAGCGGCGTTGAGCTTAACCACGCCCGGGCTGATCAGCAGGCGCATGGCCCCGCTGGCACTGGCCGATTGCACCCCACCATTGCCTGGCGCGGCAAAGCGCATTTGCGGCGCAAGCCGCAACAGGCTCAGCGGCGAAAGCCCAAGGCGCACATCACCCAGATCGGCGCCGCGAAACTGCGCGCCGCGCAGCGCACCATTCCAGATCGTGCCGGAAACCTCGGCGGCGGCGAGACCCGCGCGATCCAGCCGCGCGGCCACCAACACCATGCGCATGGGCAACAGCGCGATGCCGCCAAGGAGGAATACGATCGCGGCAAACATCGTCACGACAACAAAGCGCATCATCATTTCCCCCCTGGCGGGCTGAAAGCGATCTGCGCCTGCACCTGGCCCGCCTCGCCTTTGGAAAGGGTCAAGCGGCGCACCGAAATGCCCTCCTCGCGCGAAAGCAAGCCGATCCAGCCAAACACCGCCGCCGGCGCGGCCGGTTCCAGCCAGATGGCGATCGCGCCATCACTATCGGGCTGCAGGCGCGTCACCTTGAGGCCAATCGCCTCCGCGCTGCGCACCAATTCACTGCGCAATGAGCCGCTTGGCGCGCGCTTGGGGGCGGGTGCGACGCCAGAAAGCTGCGCCAGGCCCGCCTCCACTTCGCGCAGACTCACAGCCGCCGCCGCAAAGCGCGCCTTGGCCGCGCGCGCCGCCGAATGGGCCGGGATCAGCACCAGGAGGCTATAGCCCATCGCCAGCAAAATCGCCCCCAAAACGGCCAGCAGCATGCGTTCGCGCGGCGCGCGCGCGCGCCAGATTTCGAGGAGCCTTTCCAGCATGGGCATCATGACGCGCTCCTGATGCGCACATCCACGCTGAACCGCTCATTGCGATTTGTGGCCGCGCCTTCTTCCAGCACCAGGCCGGTTGCGGCCAGCGCGGCGCGCAATTGTTCGATATCACCGAACGCCCCATAATTGAGCGTGGCCCGCAAATCGCCATCGGGGGCATAGGCCAGGCTATCGAGCTGCACATTGTTGGCTTGTTCCAGCGCGGCGAACAAATTGGCGCTGACGGCCGCAAAGCCCGCCACCTTGGGGGCAGCCCCCGTTTGCAGACGCGCACGCACCAAAGACACAGGATCGAGCGAGGAGGGCGCGTTGGGCGCGATCTGCTTGGCCAGGGCAACGGCCCGCTGGTTGGCGGCCTGCGCCGCGACATGATAGCGGATCCCCGCCGCCACATCCGGCAAAGGCGCGATCAGGGCCAAAGCCGCGATCATGCCGGCGATCACCAAGCGCGATGGGCCGCTTGTGTTGGCATTGTCCCGCTGGGCTTTGCGCGCGAATTGCGCCTGCAGCAGATCGATCTCCAGCGGGGCCAAGGCGGTGCGCGCCAGCAGGGTTTGAGCCTGGCCGGGATCTTCCACCACGCGCAAAAGCCGCGCCCCAAGCACCTGGCGCGCCAAAGGCGGCTCGGCGCTGAAGGCCAGCTTGCGGGCCCGAACGGCCAGCAGCGCGCCGAATTTGAGGCCAAGGGCGGAATCGTTTTCCGGCTCCGGCAGCAGCAGATAATCAGGCACCAGGCCATGCGCTTCAAAGCCGCGTTGGCGCGCGCCCGCCAGCCAGGCCTCGATATGGTCCTGCGTGGTGATCAGCACCAGCCGCTGGCCGCCCTCGATCGCGGGGCCCAGGGCCAGATGCAGCCCCTCCTTGGAGCCGCCCAGCTGATCTTCCAGCGCGAACAGGGCCGCAGCGCGGGCCTGCGCCTCGCTGCGCGCCTCGATCTGGATCCAGCGCGCGCTGACATCGCAGCCGGGGGCCACCAGCAAAACCGGCTCCAGCTGCGCGGCATGCACGGGGCCATGCACGGTGCGGCCCAGCGCTTGGCCCGCCTCGGTCAGCATCATGCTGGGCCAGGCCTCTTCTGCTCCCCCCACAAACAGCACGCGCACGTCTATTCCTCGCTTGTCCAACGCCGATCCAGCATGCGCAAACGCGCACCGGGCAACACCTCGATGAGGCTGCTCAGCACGGTTTCCGTTTCAAAGTATACAACACGCGCTTCTAAAGTAAAAAACCGGCTGGTCACGGCCACCTGCGATTTGGACTCGGTCTCCACCGGCACATTGCGCAGCAAGGCCTCGCTCCAAAACTCCGATTTACTGCCCCAGCCGGCCCGCGGGCGATTGGCCAGCAGAGAGCGCAGCTGCGCCAAGGGCAGCTTGTTTTCCACCAGGCCAGCCAGCACGGGGGCCTGATCAGGAAGCAGCGTATTCACGTTGATCGGCGAAAGTTCGTTCCGCGGCAAGGCGCAGATATAGGGGCGCAGCTTGGCATAGATGGCCGGGCTCATCCCGCGCACGGCCCGCAATTCGCTGACTTCGCTCAGCAGGCTGCCCGAGGTGCGATAGGGCAATGGCAAGCTTTGATAATCCTGATCCTCCGCCCCCAAGGGGGAGACCACCTGATCGGTATCGATCCAATCGGTCAAGGCGGCCGTGAGGCTTTGGGCGTCCGCTTCGCCAAGGCCCAAAGCCAAGAGAAGCGAAGTGAACTGGCGCTGGCCGATGCGGCGCGCCTCCAGGACATTCACGCCCGTCACCAGGCTGTTGAGATTGAAACAGGTGGTCCCATCGCGCACACGAAGCGTGATGCCGCCGCCCTCCACCGGGAAGCGAAAGTTGCGGCCATTCCAATCACCCGCCAGCGTCAGGCGGTCGGGCTGGGCGGCCAAGATTTGCGCAATCTGCGCACGCGCCAGCGCCTCGGCCCCAAGGGCATACCATCTGCCCTGATCGGCCCCGCGCGCGTTGAGCAGCCGGCGCTGGCCAAAGCGGATGTCATCGAGCACGGCCACCGCCAGGATCGACATGAAGGCCACCAAAAGCAGCACGACCAGGAGGGCCAAACCGCGCTCGTGGCGGGCAAACGGTTTCATGGCTCCAAACCGGGTGTCAGGAAATCCATGCGCACTTGGCCAAGGCCCGGCAGGCTGGCGTCCAGGCGCACGGCCCGGGGCTGGCCATCGCGCCAGGCATTGCGCCAGCTGGGAATCCATTGCCCCTTGGTCAAATAGGCGAGGCGCAGATTATCAGCCTTCGTCAACACCACTTGCGGGGGCGAAAGCACCGCTCCATCCAGCATGGGGCGATAGCGGCGCTCCAGCCGGCCCTCCACCACATGATATTCCACATATTGCAAAGACGGGCGGGCATCGCCATCGGCATTCTCCCAGCCCCGCCGCACGAAGGCCATCAGCGGCTCATTTTGCCCCTGCTCCGAGCCGAAAAAGGCATTGGCGCTGGGCACACCATCCACGCCCCGCGTGCGCCGGGTGGCGATCTGGCTTAAATCCGCCTGCAACATGGCCCGGGCCCGTTGCAATTCGCCCACCCGATCCAGCCGGCGCGCGGCGATCTCATGCCCATCCAGGGTCTGGCGCATCAGCACCACGCCCCCGCCGGCCAGCAGCGCAAAAATGCTGAGCGCGATCAGCAATTCCACCAAGGTGAAACCGGCGCGCTTCATTTCGTGCCCCGAAACAGCGAGGTCTGCGCCGCGACTTGCTGGCGGCCTTCCAAGCGCACGGCAATATCGATGCGCAAGATGTCGGGGCGATCGGTGACCAACGTCGTGCGCTGCCATTGCCAGCGCCGCCCGCCCATTTCCTCCTCGCCATTTGCCACGCCCAATTCCGGCGGTGCGAGGGAGGCCTGGATCTCCACCGCGCGGTTTTCGACGATGATCGAAGCCAAAGCGGCCTCTTCCAAGATGGCGGCGGTGCGCAGGTTTTGACCCATGAGATTGAGCATGGCCAGGGCCGCCAGGCTGAACACGCCCAGCGCCACCAGCATTTCGATCAGCGTGAAGCCGGCGCGCGCGCGGGGCGCGGGAGAATCAGAGGCCGGCATCATCGCTCACCCGCACTTTTCCCGATGCCTCCAAAATGACAGCAACCCGCGCCTCATCCAGCGCCAGGACCACGCGCAAAGGCTCTGTCAGGCCGGCGGGATCGAAGCGCGCCGTCAGCCCGTCGCCTTGCTCCAGAATGGGCATGACGCGTTCGTCCCAAACCGCGCTTTCGAGACCGGCCGCTTCCAGGGGCTGCCATTGGCCGGCGCGCTGCACGCGAAAGCCATAGCCCGTGGCATCGACGCGCACAGCGATGCGCCGATTGGTCAATACGGCTTCTTGCTCGGCATGTTGCAGGCGCGCGGCGAAGCGCTCCGCCTGGCGGCGCAATTGGCCGCGCTCATCGGGCAAGGTCAGCACCACGACGGTTGCCGAGGCGGCCAGGATGGCCAGCACGATCAGCAATTCCACCAGGGTGAAACCGGCCGCGCGCTTAGCCCCAATTACCGATATCGGCGTCATCGCCCTCCCCTCCCGGGCGCCCATCGGCCCCAAAGGAAAAGATATCAAACGGGCGGCCATCTTCGCCCGGATTGCGGTATTGATAGGGATTGCCCCAAGGATCCTTCGGCAGGCGCCGGATATAGCCGCCTTCGCGATAGCGTTCGGGATTGTTGAGGCCGGGGGGCGCAGCGACCAGGGCATCCAGGCCCTGCTCGGTCAATGGGAAGGTGAACAGCTCGATGCGATAGGTCTCAACGGCCTGTTCCAGCACCGCCACATCGGCCCGCGCCTTTTCCTTGAGGGCTCTGGCCTGGCTGGGCAGCACATTGATGGCCACCACCGTGGCCAACAGGCCAAGGATGACCAGAACGACCAACAATTCCACCAGGGTGAAGCCTTCGCGCCGCGCTGCTTCACCTTTCCTGTTCGCCATGATTTGCACCATTTATCCCAACGCCAAGGTATTCAACTGCAAAATGGGCAGCAGGATGGACAGCACGATCAAAGCCACCACCCCACCCATGATCACGATGATCACCGGCTCTAGCAAGGCCAGGGCTGCTGATGTGAAGGTGTTGAACTCCCGCTCCAGATAATCGGCGGCGCGCCCCAGCATGGGCTCCAGCCTGCCGCTGTTTTCGCCACTGGCCGTCATATACACCAAAATGGCCGGGAACACGCCCGCGCGCTTCATGGCCGTCGAGAGGCTGCCGCCCTCGCGGATGGCATTGGCCATGTCGGATATCGCCGATTTCAGCACCTGGTTGTCCACCGTGCGGGCGGTGATCAACAGGCCCTCCAGAATGGGCAGGCCAGAGGCTGTCATCGAGGCTAAGGTGCGGGCCAGGCGCGCGGCGTGCAAATCGCGGATCAGCTTGCCCAACACAGGCAGGCCCAACACCATGCGATCAAAGCCGGCCTGGAAGGATTTGGCACGCAAGGCTTGGAAGAACAGAATGAGCCCCAAGGCCCCGGCCGCCAAGCCATAAATCCCATAAGCCCGCAGGAAATCCGAAATGCCGATGACAATCCGCGTCAGCAGCGGCAGATTCTGCCCGATGCTATCGAATTGCTCCACCAGCTTGGGAACCACGAAAACCATCAAGGCGATGACCACGACAACGGCCGTGACGCACAGCATGGCCGGATAGACCAGCGCGCCGATCACCTTGCCGCGCACCGATTCCTGGCGCTCCAGCAGATCGGCCAGGCGCTCCAGAATGGCCGGCAGCGCCCCCACGCCCTCGCCCGAGGCGATCATCGCCCGATACAAAGCAGGAAAGCTTTCCTTGCGCCGGGCCATGGCCTCCGACAGCCGATAGCCCTCCAGCACGGCAGTATGCACCGCACTCAGCACCTGGCGCGTGGCCCTGTCCTCGGCCTGGGCGGCGATGGTGCGCAGCGCCTCTTCCAAGGGCGCGACGGAGACCAAAGTCGCCAATTGGCGCGTGACCAAAGTCAGCGCCTTGACATTCAGCCGCACACCAAACAGCCCGGTATCGGCCTTGGTGCGCGCCGAGTTTTTGCTTAATTGCAGGCGAACGGGCGATAGATTGCGGCGCAGCAGGCGCTCGCGGGCGTCGGCCTCGCTGGCGGCGGCCAGGGAGCCGCTTCGTTCCTTGCCCGCTAGATCGAGCGCAAGATATTCAAACGCTGCCATGCTCCGCCCTTTCCTGGCGGGTCACGCGGACGGCCTCCTCCACGCTGGTGATGCCTTCCAGCACGAAATCGCGGGCGGCCTGCGCGAGATTTCCGCCCTGGGCAAAGGCAATTTTCGCCATTTCCTGCTCATCGGCGTTTTCCCCGATCAAGCGGCGCAGGCGATCATCCACGCGCACCACTTCATACACGCCGAGACGGCCAACAAAGCCGGTAAAGCCGCAGGCCTCACAGCCGCAAGCCCGATAGATGATCGTGCCGACGGCCATGCCGATCAGCCGCGCCGCGCCGTCATCGGCCGCTTCGGGCTTGCGACAAGTGGGGCAAAGCCGGCGCACCAAGCGCTGGGCCATGATCAAGCGCAATGTGGAGGCCAGCAAGAACGGCTCCACGCCCATGTCGCGCAGGCGGGTGATCGCCCCCAGTGCGTCATTGGTGTGCACGGTGGAGAGCACCAAATGGCCGGTGAGGCTGGCCTGCACGGCGATCTGCGCCGTTTCGGTATCGCGGATTTCCCCGACCATGACCACGTCCGGATCCTGGCGCAAAATGGCCCGCAGGCCGGCGGCGAAGGTCATGCCCACTTTGGCATTGACCTGGGTTTGGCCCACGCCATCGATGGCGTATTCTACCGGATCCTCGATGGTCAAAATATTGCGCGAATGATCATTGAGCGCCGCCAAGCCGGCATAGAGCGTGGTGGTTTTTCCCGAGCCCGTCGGCCCCGTCACCAGGATGATGCCATTGGGATCTTTCAACGCCTGCGCAAATATGCCGAGCAGGCCAGGGGCCATGCCCAGCGCCTCCATGGGCAGGCCCGCCTGATCCTTATCCAGAAGGCGCATCACCACCCGCTCTCCCGCGCGCGAGGGCAAGGTGGAAACCCGCACATCCAAGGATTTGCCGCCCAAGGCCACGCCAATGCGGCCATCCTGGGGCAGGCGTTTTTCGGCGATATCCAGCCGCGCCATGACCTTTACGCGTGAGACCAGCAAGGGCGCGATGCGGATGGGCAAAGACAACGCCTCACGCAGCACGCCGTCCACGCGAAAGCGCACAACCAGGGTGGATTCATAGGGCTCGATATGCACGTCCGATGCGCCAAGCCGCGCCGCCTCGGCCAGCATGCCATTGATCAAGCGAATGATCGGGGCGTCATCCTGGCTATCAAGCAAATCGGCGGCGGGCAGGATTTCTTCGGCCAGGCTATCGAGGCCGACACTGCGCTCCAGATCGGCAGCCCCCGAGGCCGAGGCCAGCCCCTCGCCGGCATAGGCCTGGCTGAGCTGGCGATCGAAGGCGACGCGCGTCAGCGGCTCGATCTCCAGCGGGCGGGCCAGAACGCGGCGCGCCTCCAGCAAAGCCAAAGGATCGGCTCCTTCGCGCAGGCCAATCTTGGCCGTCTCGCCCAAGGCCAATAAAACGACGCCGCGCGCCTTGGCAAAGCCGTAGGCAAGGCGCGTCTCACTCATAACTCGGGCCCCAAGGGGGCCGCGACATGGCGCCAGCCCTGCGGAGAGGCATGGGCGGTGAAGCGCGGCGAGGTCACGCCCGAAACCGATAGGCTGGCCAGGGTGCGCTTGGCCGGCAGCAAGGGCTGTGCGGGCAGATCGCGCGCCGCCCAGCCGCGCCAATGCGCGCCCATTTTCTGCAAGCGCGGCGGCACGAAAGCCGCCGGCTCCACGCTTTCCTCGGTCTCTTCAGCCAGCTTGAAGCCCGCCTCGATGAGGGCCTCCTCGCGCGCCTGCACCGCGCCAGGCAGCAGCCATTCCTCATCTGACGGCACGGGATCGGGCTGCTGGGCCGGCAAAGCGATGGGCAAGAACAGCCGCGCCGGCACATCCAGCAGCGCACCGGCCCCATCGGGGCGCGCGGCAGCGGGGGCCGGGCTCGGTTGCGGGGCGGGCGAAGCGGCGGGCGGATTGGCAGCCGCATCTTGCGCCGGGGTTTCCTGCGCGGCACCTGGCGGCGAGGGGGGGCGCTCCACCGGCACGGGGGCCCGCAAATAATCGCGCACCGTTTCTTCCAGTGAGGAATTCTCCCCGCGCGTGGCGGTGTATTGCGCCGCCCGCACGGTGTTATAGCGCTCGGCGGTGATTTGGCGCGCATCCTCGACATTGCGCACGATGCGCGGGCGCAAGAACACCATCAGATTGGTCTTGTCCTTGGTGCGCCGATCATTGCCGAACAGCCGCCCCAGAATGGGAATATCCCCCAAAATCGGCAGGCGATCGGCGATTATGGATTCGTTCTGATCCAGCAGCCCGCCAAGGACCACGATCTCCCCATCATCGGCCAAAACCGTGGTTTTGATTTCCCGCTTGTTGAAAACGAGATCCCCCACCCCATTGCTCAATTCCGGGGCGACGCTGGAAACTTCCTGCGTGAGATACAGCGTGATGCCACCGCCGGCATTGATCTGCGGGCGCACGCCCAGCTTCACGCCGATCTCGCGCCGCTCAACCGTCTGGAAGGGGTTGGTATTGTTATCGCCCAGCACCCGCCCAGTCGAAATCGGCACATCCTGGCCGACCAGGATCGAGGCCTCTTCGTTATCCAGCGTCATCACCGAAGGCGTGGACAACAGATTGGAGCCAGTATCGCGCTTGACGGCGTTGACGATAAATCCAAACAAGGCGTCATCATTGATATTGCCGGCAAAACCGGCGATGCCGCCCGTATACGCGATCAAGGATTGCACGGCCAGATCGCGCAGGCCAGCCACCACTTCCGACGAGGCATCATCATCGCCCAGCGAATTTTCCCCGACCACGGCCCCGGTAATGGCCAGGAGATTGGGCGCGCGATCGGAAAAATTGGTGGCAAACAAGGGCGTATTGCCGCCCTCTTGGCCGGAAAGGATGAATTGCACCCCCAATTCCTTGGCCGCGTTGTTGGAAACCTCCACAACGATGGCCTCGACGAGCACCTGCTCGCGCCGGATATCGATCTGACGGATGACTTCGGCGATGCGGCGCTGCGTCTCGGCATCGGCACTGATGATCAGGGCGTTGGCCCCGGGATAGCGGGCGATTTTGGGGCCATTGCCCGCGCTCAATACCGCGGCCGCGGGCGCGCCATCGCCCCCCGGTGCCGATACGGGCTGGCCCACCATTTGCTGCAAAACCGGCAACAGCTTTTCGGCATCGGCGTGCTGCAGCGAAATCACTTTCACATCGGCGTTCGATTGGGCGCGCTGATCAAGATCGCGCACCATGGCCGCCACGCGCGCCACCGAGGCCGCATTGCCGCGCAGGATCAGGGAATTGCTGCCCTGCACCGGAATGATCGAGAAATATTGCCCGCCATCTTGATCCCCCGCCGCGCCCATGACCTTGGTGACCACATCGGCCAATTCCCGCGCCGAAGAATTCCGCAACGAGACGGTTTCCACCGTCGAGCTATCCTGATCCAGCTTGGCCACCAAATCGCGGATGCGGCGCAAATTGGCGGGATAATCGGCCACCACAACGGTGTTGGAGCGCCGATTGGCGATCACCTGGCCCTGCTTGCCGACAAAAGGGCGCAAGGTTTCGGCCGCCGAGCCGGCATCGACATTGCCGAAGCGGAACACTTCGGTGGCCAAGGCCGCATTGAGCCCGCCGCCGCCGCCCGCGATCTGGCTGGCCCCATCATCGGGCGCGATGATGTAAGAGCCGCCGCTGCTGGGCGTGGCCGTCAAGCCATTGGCCCGCAGCGTGGACAAAAACACTTCGAACAATTGTTCGTCGGTCAACGGGCCATCGCTATAGACCGAAACCGTGCCCTTGACGCGCGGATCGATCACGAATGTGCGCCCCGTCTGGCGCGCCACATCGGCGATAAAGGCCCGGATATCCGCGTCTTGCGCGTTCAGCACTTGGGGCTGGGCCAGGGCCGCTGGCATCGGCGCGGCGATCGCCCACGAAGCGCCCAACAGGAAGGAAGCGAATTTCTTCACGGCTTTGCCACCCGCACGTTCACTGATCCCGATTTTCCCGCCCGATCATATGTGATGACCGCATCGGAGCGCCCTGCCAAGCTGTTTGCGGCCGCTTGCAGCGATGCAGCGGTGCTGAGCGAAACACCGTTGACGGAAAGCAACACATCGCCCTTTTGCAGGCCGGCCTCCATGACCGGTTGCTGGCTGCTTTCAGGGCCGATCCTGTAGCCCAAGACGCGTTCCCCGTCGCGCACCGGAGCGAGACGCACAGAATTGAAGAAGCTGCGCGGATCGACCTGGTAACTCACCGGCAACGCGGCGGCCGGTGCCGGCGCGGCCAGCTCGGCCGGTTCGGCGGGGCGCAGCACGCTGGCGGCCGCCGATGGCGGGAATTTCAGCTCCAAAAGCGCGCCGCCGCGCTGGAACACGGCGCTGTCTTCGTGAACGGCGTGCAAAACCAGGCCAGGCGCGGCCTCCTCACCGACTTGCACAGAGATTTGCCGGCCATCGGCGGTGGCCACGATGGCCGAGCCGCCTTCCCCATTGGCCTGGCGGCGGATGGCGAACAAAGTGAGGCCCAAATCGGCACCAGGCTGGGCGATCACCGGCCCGCTCGGGCCCAAAGTGCGGAAAAACGGATCAAAGCGCGAAAACACCGCCCAATCCGTGCTGGGTGTGCCGGCGCGGGCGGGCGAAACCCGGATCGCGCCAAACGGCCCGATGGGCCCCGAAACGGCCCAAACCAAAGCGGCCAATTGGAAGGCGATCAGGCCGGCCAAGCCCATCAAGAGGGCTTGCATCAGGCCGTGCTGCGCGCGATCCAGGGAAAAATTCATGCGCCTTGCCATTATCCCGCCATCACGCGCGCCCTGCTGCGCCGGTGCTTGTTCACCCGCAAACCCATGCCGGCGTCAAGACCACCCGGAACTTTGGCGCGATTCTGCCCATCCGGTCCACCAGTTGGCCATTTCAGCCGCAAACTAGCCGAAAAATGTGACAGTCCGAACTTGCTGCGCCTTCGGCGGCAGCCGGCGCATTTCGGGCAAAGGTGCTTTTGCGATTTTGTGCCGGAAAAATGCGCAAACTCAATCAATTCTTGCATCGAACACCGTGAAATCTGATCGAATTCACTGGCGATGCAATGGCGGGCAATTACGCCCCGGCCGGGGCCGGATCGGGCCCAAAGCCGCGCGGGCGCAGGCGCACGTCGCCAACGATGGGCACAGCGGGCGTCGGCGCGGCCGGCGGGGGTGGCATATCCAGCGGGCGCTCCAGCCGCTCGCCGCGCATGACAGCCAGGATTTCATCGCCGGTCAGCGTTTCATATTCCAGCAAAGCATGCGCCACCCGTTCAAGATCATCGCGCCGCTCGGTGAGGATGCGCTTGGCTTCGAGATAGCCGCCCTCCACCAGCCGGCGGATTTCCCCATCGATCTTGCGCGCGGTTTCTTCCGAAACATTCTGCTGGCGCGCCACGCTCATGCCCAAGAACACTTCATCCTGGTTTTCGCCATAGGCCACGACGCCTAATTCATCGGAATAGCCCCAGCGCGTCACCATCAGACGGGCCAAACGGGTGGCCTGCTCGATATCGGAAGAGGCCCCGGACGTGACCTTTTCCTTGCCGAACACGACTTCCTCGGCGACGCGCCCGCCCATCAGCACGGCGAGGCGCGAGATCATCTGCTCAAAGCTCATGGACAATTTGTCCCGCTCCGGCAATTGCATGACCATGCCCAAAGCCCGGCCGCGCGGGATGATCGTGGCCTTATGGACCGGATCGGTGGCCGTAACCGTCAGCGCCACCAAAGCGTGGCCGCCCTCATGATAGGCTGTGAGGCGCTTTTCATCCTCGCTCATGACCATGGAGCGCCGCTCCGCGCCCATCATGACCTTATCCTTGGCGTCTTCGAAATCGCGCTGCGTCACCACGCGCTTGCCGCGCCGGGCGGCCAAAAGCGCCCCCTCATTGATCAAATTGGCGAGATCGGCCCCAGAAAAGCCCGGCGTGCCGCGCGCCAGCACCTTCAGATTGACATCGGGCGCGACGGGCACATTGCGCGTATGCACCTTCAGGATTTTTTCGCGCCCCGTGATATCGGGATTGGGCACCACGACCTGCCGATCGAAGCGGCCGGGGCGCAGCAGCGCCGGATCGAGCACGTCGGGGCGGTTGGTGGCCGCCACCAGGATGATGCCCTCATTGGTTTCAAAGCCATCCATTTCCACTAGCAATTGGTTGAGCGTCTGTTCGCGCTCATCATTGCCGCCTCCCAGGCCGGCACCGCGATGGCGGCCCACCGCATCGATTTCATCGATAAAAATGATGCAGGGCGCGCTTTTCTTGGCCTGCTCGAACATGTCGCGCACGCGGCTGGCCCCAACGCCCACGAACATTTCCACAAAATCCGAGCCGGAAATGGTGAAGAAGGGCACATTGGCCTCGCCGGCGATGGCCCGCGCCAGCAGGGTTTTGCCCGTGCCCGGCGGGCCGATCAGCAGCGCACCCTTGGGAATTTTGCCGCCCAGGCGCTGGAACTTGCCCGGATCCTTCAAGAATTCGACGATTTCTTCCAATTCTTCCTTCGCCTCGTCGATGCCGGCGACATCGTCGAACGTCACCCGGCCGTGCTTTTCCGTCAGCAGACGCGCTTTGGATTTCCCAAAGCCCATGGCCCGCCCGCTGCCCGATTGCATTTGGCGCATGAAGAAAAACCAGGCCCCGATCAGCAGCAGAATGGGCAGAAGGCTGAGCAGCAGATCCGCGAACAGCGAATTGCGCTGGGGGCTTTTGCTGCGGATATCCACCCCGCCCGCCTCTAATTGCTGCGTCAGATCGATGGCTTGGGGCGGCACATTGGCCATGAATTTCTTGCCGCTTTTCAGCACGCCAGAAACTTCATTGCCCTGGATGACAACGGCCTGCACCTCCCCGGCGCGCACCTTGTTGAGCATCTGGCTATAGCTCAGCTCTTCGGCACCTTTGCGCGCGCCGGAATTCTGCATGACGGAAAACACCGCCACCAGCAGCAATGCGATAACACCCCAGATGATCAAATTGCGAAACGGCATGGCTTACTCACTGAGGTGCGCACAAAGACAAGGAGGCTGCTTGCTAACATAGGTTGGCTGATCGGTTCTGAATAGGGCGTGCACGGCGCGATGTCTCACTTTCGTGCGCGCCACAGCAGCGCGTCAAGGCGCTCCTGGATCAGCCAGCGCATCGCGGGCGCATGAGATTGATCCGGCATTTGCCCCAATCCTGAAAAAATGGCCAAAGACTGGCCGTTTGGCCCGGGCGCGATGCACCAGCCCGGCTCCGCGCTGCGGCATTCCAGGCGGTTGTCCCAAATCTGCACCTCCCCCGGGGCCAGGGCAATGATTTTGGGGCGCGGATCGCGCCCGCGCCCGTTCACGGCCCCAGGATCGCGCAGCAGCAGCATGTCCTCTCCCTCATGGCGCATGGCCAGCCCCGCCGCGCAAAAGCGCTCGCCGGCATGCAAGCGGTGCAGGATTTGTGCCGCCTTGTCTTCGCTGCAAGGGTGCTCAGCGCCGCTGACGGCGCATAGCGCAGAGGCCAAAAGCCGCGTTTGCACAGGCTGGGCCAGGCGCGCCAAAGCCCGGGCCCGCAGGCGCATGCGGCCTGCCTCGATCACCACAACCTCGCCGAGCGCGCTGCAAACGGCGCGATCCAAAGCTTCGGCGGCGCGCGCCGCTTCGCTCGCCAAAGCCAGCAGGTGCGCATGCAGGTCTGGCTCGCGGCTAAGCCTCGCCCGTGCCCGCACGCGGGCGAAACGCGCATCGCGATTGGCCCCATCCTCCAGCCAACTTGCGCCCTGATCGGCCAGCCTGTGGCGCAGCTCGGCGCGCCGCGCATCGAGCAAGGGGCGGATCACCCAGATTCCGCGCCCTTCCGGCCAAATCGCCGCCGGCGCGCACGCAGCCATGCCGGCCAGCCCCCGCCACCCGCTTTGAGCCGCGAGCCGCATGGCCAGGGTTTCGGCCTGATCATCGGCCGTATGGCCCAGGGCAAACTCCGTCACGCCCAGCCGGCGCGCGGCGGCGCACAGGGCCGCCAGCCGCGCCCGGCGCCAATCGGCCTGCGCGGTTTTGCGCTGCGCCCAATGCAGGCGCACGATTTCCGGCTCCGCGCCGTGGCGCTTAGCCAGCTCGGCCGCCGCCTCCGCCGCTTGCTGTGAGCCCTCCCGCAGCGCATGATCAACGATCAAGGCGTGCACCTTGCCCAAAGCCCGTTGATGCAGCAGCAAAGCCAGCGAATCGCCGCCGCCGGAAAAGCCGATCAGGCGCGGGCCGGCCGGGCCCATCCCAGGCCGGCTTCCTTCAAGATCAGGGCTTGGCGCGCGCAGTTTGAACCGCCCCCGGCACGAATTCGATATGTGCCAGGAAATTCTTGAGATTGGCCCCCCACGCCTTGATCAGGATGGTCAGATGCTCCCGGCTCACACCGCCTGCCAAGGTGTATTGGGCGCGCAGCGCCGGCGCGCCCTGTGGGGTCAGATAGCCGAACGCATTCCAGGTCTTTTCCCGGTTGAACCGATTGATCTGATCCTGGCTGGGCTTTTTGGGCGTATCGAAGCCCGCGTAGAACTCAAAATCCACGCAATTTTGCTGCTCGGCCACGCAATCTTGCAAGATGATTTGAAAGGGCGTGGCGGCATCGATCTGGGCCACGAGCACGCGCTCGCCATCCGGGGCGTTCACCCAGCGCGCCGGAAAGCCCGCTTCCGTCGCCAATTTCAGCATGTCCGCGGCACTGATCGAAGTGAGCAGGCCATCGCCCACGGGGCCATTTGGGACACCATTTTGCCCAGACGATGCATTCGGCGCGGCACTGCGGGGCGCGGGGGTGCCCGCGATCAACGGCGCATCCTTATCCCCGATGGGCGCGCCTGCTTGCGCGAAGGCCGCCGGGCCCAAAAGCGCGAGGCCGGCCCAAATCAGCAAAGCGGATCGGCCGGTGCGCCAAGGCGTGCTCATGCCGGGCAGGCCGCCGCCTTGGCCTCACGGATGGCGAAATCCTTGATCGATTGCGCGGCATTGGGGAAACGCTGCGGCAAGTCCTTGAAGGTCAGGCAGGCCTCTTTGACATTGCCCATGCCGCGCAGAGCAAGCCCCAGGCGCGCGAAGGCATCGGGGGCGCGCTGCGAGCTGCCATGCAGCTTGACCACATCGAGAAACTGCTTGGCCGCCTCGCTGTTGGAGCCTTGCGCCAACAGTGTTTGCCCCAGCCAATAGCGCGCCTCAGGCAATTGCGAGGCCTTGGGATAATCCTTGATGAAGCTGCGAAAGGCCTTTTCGGCTGCGGGATAATCGCCTGAGAGCAAGAACGCCTGCGCGCCTTTATAGGCCGCTTCGGCATCCACACCGGCCGGGCGCGCGCTGGCCGCAACCGGAGCGGGTGAGGATGCCGGCGCAGGCACAGCGGCCGGCCCCGGGGCATAGGCCCCCAAAGATCCCGGTACCGCGCCGCCTTGCCCCGCCAGGACATCATCGAGCGTTTTGTTGGCACGGGCCAAATCCTGCTGCGCCTTGGAAAGATCAAAGCGCAGGCGCTCGATCTCTCCCGTGGTTTCGCGCAATTGCTGCTCGATCTGCTCGACGCGCTCTTGCAGGCGGATGGTGGCCGGATCGGCCGGGAGCGGCGAAAGCACGGTTTGCGCCAAGGCCGCGGGCGGTAACCCAGCCAGCACGGCCAGGGCCAGCAAGCCGGCCTTCATGCGGGGCTGCGCGCGCGTGTGATGCATTGCCATCCTGCTTCCTTGCACAGAAGTGAGGCGCCGGGATTTGCGCCAGAGACCGCCCTCGCGCCCCGCAGAGCGCTTTCCCCGAGAGGCGTTTGTCCCGCGCAGGGTATTGGGCCGTTCGATAGGCAAAAATAGGGCGCCCGCGCAAACGGACGCCCCATTTCTTCTTGCCGTGTAGATTAACCAACCACCGCGCCGGAGGTGATTTCGGTGTGGGCATTGCGATTGCGGGCCCAGCCTTCTTCGCTGGCGCGGGAATCGACCGGGCGCTCTTTGCCATAGGTAGTCGTTTCGATGCGGCCGGCCGCGACACCGAGGCCCACCAGATAGGCCTTGGCAGCCGCCGAACGGCGTGCGCCCAGGGCCAGATTGTATTCTCGGGTGCCGCGCTCATCGGCATTGCCGGAAATCAAAATGCGCGTGCTGGGATAGCGTTGCAGCCAGGCCGCCTGCTTTTCCAGCCCGGCGCGGGCATCGGAGGACAGCTCGAACTGGTCATAGCCGTAATAAACGCGATCCCCGGCATTGCGCTGGAAATCCTCGATAGAGCCAGCCGCCGGGCCTTGCCGCACGGGCGGCGGCGGCGGCGCAGGGGCCCGTTCCGTCGGGGCCGCGACCGGGGGCTGTGGGGCCAAAACGGGGGCGGTTTTCGGGGCGCATGCAGCAAAAGCCGCCAAAGCGGCGAAAGTTGCGGCGATCTGGGCGACGTTACGCATGTTCGTCCTTTCTTTCGTTATCTCGCCCCGCTTCAGCATGAAGCGGAGGCCAACTTGAATCCGATCAACGTTTCAGGGGAAGCCTCAAACACGCAAGAGAAAACCCCTTTCAGGACGTGGCCATCCCCCCGTTCCTGTAAACACGGCCACCATAAGGCGGCTTTGTGACAGCGGCAAGCACCGCTTGCGGTTAAGGCAAAAGCGGGGACCAGGCGGGATCGGATGCATCGCCGGGCGTGGAAATACGCCGCAAATTCTGGCCGGTAAGATCCACGGACCAAAGGCTCGGCTCATCGGAAACGGTGAATTGACGAAAGAACATGATCACCCGCCCATTAGGAGACCAAGTGGGCCCTTCATCGAGATAGGCATCCGACAAGATCCGCTCGCCCGAGCCATCGGGGCGCACCACGCCCACGCCAAACCGCCCACCCGCCTGGCGGGTGAAGGCAATGAGATCGCCGCGCGGAGACCAAACGGGCGTCGTATAGCGCCCTTGCCCAAAGGAAATCCGCCGGGGATTGGCCCCACTGGCATCCATGACATAGAGCTGCGGCGATCCGCCCCGATCGGAGGTGAAAACGATCTGGCTGCCATCCGGCGAAAACGAAGGGGAGGTATCGATGGCCGGGTGATCCGTCAGCCGCTGGCGCCGGCGCGTGCGCAGATCCATGACATAAATCTCGGAATTGCCGCCCGTCTCCAGGGTGAACACCACCGAGCCGCCATCCGGGCTGAAGCGCGGCGCGAAGGTCAGCCCCGGAAATTCCCCCAGAACTTCCTGGCGATTGGTGTCGAGGCTGAACAAAAACACCCGTGGCAGGCCCGTGGTGAAGGACAGATAGGTGATCTGCTGGGCCGTCGGCGAAAAGCGCGGCGTCAAAACCAAAGCATCCCCACCCGTCAAAAAGGCGGGATTGGCCCCATCCTGATCCATGATGGCCAGGCGCTTGACGCGATTGGCCTTGGGGCCGCGCTCATCGACAAACACGATGCGGGTGTCGAAATAGCTCTTTTCCCCCGTCAACCGCTCATAGAGGGCATCGGAAATCTTGTGGGCGATGCGCCGCCAGTTATCCGGCGTGGTGGCGAATTGCTGGCCCACGCCTTCGATCTCTTGCCCCGCCGAGACATCATACAGGCGAAACTCCACGCGCAGGCGCCCATCGGCCTGCACATTGGCCTGGCCGATGACCAAGGCCTGGGCGTTCAGCGCGCGCCAATCGGCGAAGCGCGGCGTATCGTTGACGCTGGCGAATTGCTGGATATAGGCGGCCGGATCGATCGGGCGAAACAGCGCCGAGCGTTCCAGATTGGCGCGGATGACACGGGCCATGTCGCGGCCCAATTGCTGCGAAACCGCATCATTGCCGATAAAATCAGGGGCCGCGAAGGGCAAGGGATTGAGATGCCCTTGCACGATATCCACCTCGATCGCCGCTTGGGCCGCAGGCGCAAAGCCCATGGCCGCCATTAGCATCAATGCCGCAGCCGCCGCGCGGGCGAAAAAATTCCGCATGAGTGCTCTCTCCTGAGGCCTATTGCGCCAGCATCTGGCGCGGATCGAAGGTGAAAATGATTTCGCGCCATTGATCATAGCGCTCTTGCGGCAAATCATAAGGCGCGCAATTGCGCACGGCGCGCACGGCGTTTTCGCCGGCCACGACCATGGCGCGATCGGCGCGATTGATCGTGGTCAACAGATCCGGGCCCGAATCCAGGCTGCCATCGCGCCGCAGGGAAAAGCGCACGCGCACGACCAGGCGATCGGGATCGGCGGCATCGATCGGCGCGCGCCAGCAGGCCGCCATGCGGGCCCGCAAGGCATCGATGTCATTGGCGCTAAGGCCCGTCTGCGCGCCGGCCCCGGCCCGCGGCCGTTCGCCCTGCGCAGCATTCGGAGCGGTTTGGGCCGCTTTGCGCCCTGGCTCCTTGGCCGAGCGATCGATGAGCTTGGCCAATTGATCGAGATTGACGGCGCTTTTCGGCTTTTCCGGCTTTTTGGGCTTGGGCTTGGCGATCGGATCGGGGATCGGCTCTGCGACTGGGGCCAAGGCGCTGGCATCAGCCAAAACGGGGGTGCCTTCCGGCTCAGGCTGGGGGGCCAATTCCTCCAAGGGAGCCGGGGCGGCGATGGGGGCGATGTCGGTGATATCGCCAACAACCGCCTCGATCGGCACAACCACGGATGGGGCCGATAATTCGGACACCGTATGCGGAAGAACAATGATGGCTGCCGCCAGGGTCAGCGCATGCAGCATAACGGAAATCAGCCAGCCGCGCATCAGCGCGCGCCGCCGCGTTTGGCTGGGCGCTCGATCGGGCGCGGTTCCGTGACCAAAGCGAGGTTGGAATAGCCGGCCGTGCTCATCCGCGCCATGACATCCGCCACCAGGCCATATTCCGCCTTGGCATCCGCGCGGATGAAAATGCGGCTGCTCACCCCCTCTTTGGCCAAAGCCTCCAGGCGCGGCAGCAGCGCATCCAGGGTGATGGCCGTATCCTGCAGATAAACCGATCCATCGGCCAGCACGGTGATGGATAGCGGGCGATCCTGCTCGGCCAGCTGGCGCGCCTCGGTTTTAGGCAATTCCACCTCCACGCCCGCTGTCAGCAAGGGCGCGGTGACCATGAACACGATCAGCAAAACCAACATCACATCCACCAGGGGCGTGACATTGATTTCCGCCATCAGGCCGCGCCGCCGCCTTCTGCCGCCGCGCCGCCCGCCCCCCGCGCCCGATAGGCTGAGAGCCATTTCAGGCCCCCCTCTCGGCCAGACGGCGCGACAGGCGCGCCGCCACTTCATCGGAAAGATTCTCCAGCCGATCCGAGAAACGCGCCAAATCGCCCGCGAATTTGTTGTAAAAAATGGTGGCCGGGATGGCCGCGGCCAGGCCGAAAGTGGTGGCAAACAAGGCCTCGGCGATCGGCGGGGCCACCACGGCCAGATTGGTTTCCTGCGCGCTGGCGATGGCGGTGAAGGCATTCATGATGCCCCATACCGTGCCAAACAGGCCAATGAATGGCGCCGCCGAGGCGACGCTGGCCAAAACCGGCAGGCCGCGCCCCACGCTGTCCAGCTCGCGCCCGATCTGCGCCTGCATCAGCCGGTCGCAGCGTTGCTGCAAAAGCTCGGCTTGCAGGGGTGAAACGGCCGCCCCGCGCCGCAAATCGCGCCATTCGGTGGTGGCCGCAGCAAACACCCGGGCCATCGCATCCCGGGGCCGCTCGGAAACCGCGCGCTCCAGATCATCCGTGGGCTGGCCCGACCAGAAGGCGCGCTCAAACTGGCGTGCGCGGCTGTTAAGGCCGCTGAACATCAGCCATTTATCCACGGCCACGCCCCAGGACCAGAGCGATGCCAGCGACAGGCTGAGCATCACCCCCTTGACCATGAAATCTGCCCGCAAGAATAGCGTGACCGGGGTCAAATCTACCGATACGGCGTCTACCATGCGCACTCCATCCCATTCGGGCATCCCTTGGCCCGCGAAGGGCTAGACGCCGCTGAAAAACGTCAAAAGTCGGACGATTACGCCAAAAGCAGCGGCGTTAACTGCCTTATCAGCGTTAACGAAGGCTTTTTCGGCCGCCCTGAGAGAGAAATGCAACACGCCTCCACCTTGGCTTCGATCAGCAGCCGCTCTTGGCAGGTGATTTGCTGGCTGATGAGCAAACGCGGCCCCTTCACGGCGTCATAATGGGTATGGATCAGCAAAGCATCATCGATGCGCGCGGGGGATTTGTAATCGATTTCGATACGGGTCAACGCATAGGCCGAGGGCGGGTCTTCGGCCAGCAGCGCGGCATGGCTGACACCAATGGCCCGCAGGAAATCGGATCGACCCCGCTCCAGAAAGCGCAGATAGCCGGCATGATAAACCAGGCCGGTGAAATCGGTGTCTTCGTAATAGACGCGCGCCGCCAGCAGATGCGTGCGGCCCTCAAACCGGCCAGAGCTGGGGAAATCTTGTGGCTGCATGGACATGGCGGCGTCTTAGCGCGGCCAGCGCCCCCGCGCGAGGGGGAGAAATGCAATCTTGCCGGCCCGCCATCCTTGACCCAACCCGGCATGGCTGCTAATGGCCCCGCTTCCTTTCGCTCAAGAGAGCCTGCATCATGTCCCGCCGCTGCGAGCTGACCGGCACCAATCGCCAGATCGGCCATTTGGTTAGCCATTCCAATATCAAAACGAAGCGCAGCTTCGATCCCAATCTCGTCACGGTGACGCTGCGCTCGGATGCCTTGGAGCAGAATTTCCGCCTGCGGATCACCGCGGCCGCCCTGCGCACGGTCGATCATATCGGCGGGCTGGATGCCTTTTTGCTCAAATTCGATGCCGAGAAGATGTCCGAGCGTGCCGGCAAAATCCGCCGCGATGTCAAGAAAAAGCTGGCCGCCATTGCCGCGCTGGCCCCAGCCGAAGTGCCCGCCTGATCAGACCGCTCAGCGCGTTTCGGGATTAGCCCTCCAATCGAAGGCATAAAGCAGCGTGCGCTGATCCTTGCGGAAATTATCGTCCGAAATGAGAAACAGGCGCGCGCCATCCCCATGGGCGATGGCGCTGATCCCCTCGAAATTGTCCAGCATCAGGGGGCTGGCCAGCTCGGCGATGATCGGCCCCTCAAAGCGCCCCGCCGCCAGGCCAGTAGCCGAAACGCGCCGCAGGCGGATCCGCACGGCCGTGACGGGCGTGAAAAAGCGCTCCAGCGCCACATAATCGCCGCCGAAAGCCGGGGGCAATTGATCAAGGCCCACCAGGGCAAAGCTTGGGCTTAACGGCGCGATGCCCGGCTTGGGGGCCGCATCTCCGGCCAGAGGCAGCTTCCACCACCAGCTTGCGCCGCCTTTGGGGCTGCGCTCAGCCGCGGCCAGCAGGCCATCGCCATAGGCAGCCAAGGCCTCAAGCCCTTCATTGGGCTGCAAATACCAGCTATCCCAGATGGTCGAGCCGGCGCGCAGGGCGGCCTTTTGCGGCCCAGCCGCCAGATCATAGATCCACACCCGGTGATATTGCTCGAACGAGACGGCAAAGCGCCCGCCCGGCAAGGCCGCCAGGCCCTCGGCATCGCCCGCTTTCTTGTAGCGCAGGGCCAGGCCGCGTGGATCGGTCATGGGGGCCAACATGCCTTCGCCAAAACCGCCCAGGCGGCCCTGCCCATCCAGCTTGATCCGGCCGCGCAGCCAGGCTCCGTTATCGCTGATGGCGGTCAGCTGGAGGCCGTCATCGATTTCCAGGCCGGAAAACCCGCCGAACAGCGGATCACGAGAGGTCAGCACCAGCCCCCCGGCAAAGCGCAGCGGCCCATAGGCTTGCGGCGTGCCGGCGGGCAAAGCAATGGCCTCGGAGGCAATCGCCCCATCATGCCAGCCCAGCCCCGCCTCGCGCCGCGCGGGCATGCACGCAGCCAGCGCCAAACAGAAAATCCAAACGCCGGTGGCCCGAACCTGGCCGATCACGCCGCGGCCCGCTTGGCCGGCCGGCGGCGGTTGCCAGGCAGCGCCGGGGCCTGTTCATCAAACAATTCGGCGAGTTTTTCGGTCATGGCCCCGCCCAATTGCTCGGCATCGACGATGGTCACGGCGCGGCGGTAATAGCGCGTCACATCATGGCCAATGCCGATGGCGATGAGCTGGATCGGGCTGGTGCCCTCGATATGGCGGATCACGGCACGCAAATGGCGCTCCAGATAGCCGCCGGGATTGGCCGAAATGGTCGAATCATCCACCGGGGCCCCATCGGAGATGACCATCAGGATGCGGCGCTGTTCGGGCCGGGCCAGCAGGCGTTCATGCGCCCAGAGCAAAGCCTCCCCATCGATATTTTCCTTCAACAGCCCTTCACGCATCATCAGGCCCAGATTGCGACGGGCGCGGCGCCAAGGCGCATCGGCCTGTTTGTAGATGACATGGCGCAAATCATTGAGCCGGCCAGGCAAAGCCGGGCGCCCGTCTTTGAGCCAATCCTCCTTGGACATCCCGCCTTTCCAGGCCCGTGTGGTGAAGCCCAATATCTCCACCTTGACCCCGCAGCGCTCCAGCGTGCGGGCCAGGATATCGGCACACAAAGCCGCCACCATGATCGGGCGCCCGCGCATGGAGCCGGAATTGTCCATCAGCAAGGATACCGCCGTATCGCGGAAGGGCATGTCGTTTTCCTGCTTGAAGGACAGCGCGGAAAGCGGATCGGTGATGATGCGCGTCAGGCGGGAGGCATCGAGCACGCCTTCCTCAAGATCGAAGCTCCAGCTGCGATTTTGCTGGGCCAGCAGGCGGCGCTGCAGGCGGTGCGCCAAGCGGCCGACAATGCTTTGCAGCGGCTTG
This sequence comes from uncultured Caulobacteraceae bacterium, assembly GCA_964484435.1. Taxonomy (GTDB): domain Bacteria; phylum Pseudomonadota; class Alphaproteobacteria; order Caulobacterales; family Aquidulcibacteraceae. The sequence goes on along the minus strand of CAZAGL010000006.1, from coordinate 767 downwards.
AGCTGCTGATCCAGATAGGCCCGCAGCCGGGCCAGTTCTTCCGCGTCGCACAAATCCTCGGCTTTGATCATTTCGTCATGGCGGCGGGTGAAGACCTTGTAGTGCGCATTGGGATCCTCGGCCGGATCGGGCCTTGGGCGGGCGGGCTTGGCCTCTTCTTCGCCGGCATCGAGATCGTCTTCACCCTCGTCATCCTGATCCGAATCCAGCATCATTTCCTGCTCACCGGACGAATCTTCCGATGGCGGCGCGCTTTCCATGCGGCTGGAAGGCTGGCTCGGCTCGTCTTCCTCCTCGTCGCTCTGGCCGGTTTCGGGCGGCTTTGGGGGCGGGGCCTCCGCCTCCGGATCCGCCTCTTGCGCGTCTTGCGCCCCCAATTCATCGCCCAGATCGAGATCGCGGATGAGATCGCGGGCCAAAAGCGCGAAGGCGCGCTGATCCGCCAGCGCCGCGCCCAATTGATCAAGACGCGCCCCGGCTTTGCTTTCGATCTCGGTGCGCCAGGTTTGCGCCAGAAGGCGGCCGGCTTCGGGCGGGGCGAGGCCAGTCAAACGCTCGCGCAGCAGCAAAGCCAACCCCTCGGCCAAGGGGGCGGCGGTGTTATCGGCCCGGCCATAACCTTTGCGCTCCAGCCGATCGGCCAAGGCCGCCGTCAGATTTTGCGCCACACCGGGCAAAGCCTGCGCGCCGATGGCCTGGACGCGCACCTCCTCCACCGCGTCGAACAGCTCGCGGGCCCGCTGGCCATCGGGGCGCAGCCGGGCATG
>CAZAGL010000005.1:0-28432 GCA_964484435.1 uncultured Caulobacteraceae bacterium | reverse complement strand
ATTTCTTGCAGGCACAGCACGTCCGGCGCGGATTCCTGGACAAAGCGCGCCACCAAATCGATCCGGCGGCGCACAGAATTGACATTCCAGGTGGCGATGCGCATGGCCAGATCCTTGCTTGGTGCAAATGCCTCAGAAAACACCTGAGAAAACGCTTGAGCGCCCGGCCTGGGGAGAGGCCGAGCGCTCTAGCGCTTTGCAGCGCGCGCCGGGAGGGGATGGGGGGATCCGGCGCTCCGCCACCGCTCTGGATCGGGTCAGCGGGGGGACGACGCTGATCCAGGTGTATCGCGATGGCACGAGTGACATGTAGGACACAGACGGCTTTTAGACAATGTCTGCGGGCGCAGAACTTTCTTTATTCTTGTTCAGAAAATCGTGCGCGGCTCATTGCGCCTGGGATCTTGCCGTGGAATCGTGCGCGTTTTCCAGAATGAACAGGCGCGGATCGAGCCCGGCCGAGGCGCGCACGCCGCGCAGGCTGAGCAGGGTGGTTTGCCCCGTGGCATCGAAAACGCGCCATTCGCGCAATTCCGGCTCGCGCAGGCCGATAAAACCCAAGGTGATGGCCCCATCGGCCTGGCCCTTGCGATCCTTGACGGTGATCAGCAATTGCTCGCCATCGCGTTCCACCTTGGTGACGCGCGCATCGGCCTCCAGATTGATGTTTTGTTTCAGCACGAAATAGAGCGGCGTGGCGCGCAAGGGCGTGCGATCCACCGATTTGAGGCCGCGATCCTCGATGGCCATTGTCACCCCATCGGAAACGATGACGAGCTTTGAGGGGGCATCATAAGCAAAGCGCACCTTGCCGGGGCGCGACAGGTAAAAGCTGCCTTGGCTGACATTGCCATCCGGCGCGATCTGCAAAAACCGCCCCTCCACCCGCTGCATGGCATTGAGCGCGGCATTGGCCTGGCTCAAGGCGGCGGCCCGTTGGGCCCCGGCCAAAAGGCCCTGGGCCGGGGGCGAAGGCGCGGCCAGCGCGGCGGCGGGCGGGCCCGACGTTTGGGCCAGCGCAGGACTGGCCATGAGGCAGGGGGCCAGCAATGCAAAATACAGCGCGCGCGATGTGTTCATGCCCGCCAGCATGGCCGTTTCCCATGGCGAAAGGAAGCGGTCATGATGGCCAGATCAGGGCGAGCTGCTTCAGCGCGGTGCCTTGCGCGGGGCGTAGAGCGCGCTCAAGGTATCGGCCGCGCCGGCGATGCGCTCCAGCCGCGGATAACGCAGGCCGCCTTTGTAATCGAAATTGACGGTGCGATAGCGATCCTCCTCCTTGACCAGCAGGGCAATGGCCCCATCGCCGGCCTGGGCCGCCTTGATGGCGCGCTTGAGCCCGTCGGCGTCATAATTGACGCCGTTCACGGCCAGGATCTGCGCCCCGATCGTCAGATTTTGCTGGAAGGCCGGGCTATCCCACAACACTTCGGTGAGGCGGGCACCCTCGCCGACGGTAAAGCCGAGGGAATAGAGGAATGTCGCCACCTTGTTGGCACCTTCGATGCTCTTGGCCAGCTCGCTCGGCTCGGGGCCGAACACCAGCTGCCAGCCGCCGCGCTTGAGGCCGTCAAGCGGGGCATTGGGGGCCACGCTCAGCACGCGGGCCTTCAAAAAGCCATCCCAGTCATAGGGCTGAACCGCATTGAGGGTTTTGACGATGTCCTCATAAGTGTAAACCACGGGCTGGCGCGCGCCGGTGCCGCCGCCGCCGAAAAAGCCGCGCGCGAAATCATCCATGGAACGCTTGCCGCCGCTCATGCCCCGGATGATCTGATCGGCCTCCAGCCAAATCAGCTGGGATTCGGCGTAATAATCTTCGGGCCGCTGCCAGCTGCGCCAGGGCTGGGGCGTGCGCGCCGACATGATCGGCTGATTGGTGGTATCGACCAGGGGGCGCCATTGCTTGCCGGTGCGGTAGGAATAGGTGGCGGCCGTCAGCGCCAATTGATCCAGCGCCTGCTGCGTCGTCCACAGGCCGGAGCGCGCGGCCAAAACCTCGCCCCAGAACTGGGTTTGCCCCTCATAGAGCCAAAGCAGGCTGTCGCGCATGGGCACATCGTAATTGGGCGTCCACAGATCGGCGGGGCGGCGGTATTTGCCGTTCCAGGAATGGGTCATTTCGTGGGGCAGGAGATCGCGGGCATCGGCCTGCTTGTCCCATTCGGTGAAATAGGTGGCACCGGCCGCGTTTTCGCTGGAGCGATGATGCTCCAGGCCAATGCCGCCCATGCGCTCGCTCATGGCCAGGAGGAAGTCATAGCGATCGAAATGGCCCGGCCCATAGAGCAGATAGGCCTGTTGCACCAGGCGCTTGTGTGCGTCGATCTGTTCGGGCTTGGCTTCGATCAATTCGGGGCGATCGCCGAAGAGATTGAGCCGCACGGGCACTTTGGCACCGGGATCGAGATCGATGCTCTTGAAATATTTGCCGGCGAAAAGCGGGCTATCGACCAGGGTTTCCAGCTCGGTGCGCTTGAAGCGCACCACATCGCCGATGCGGCTTTCTTCTTCCAGCGCCCCGGCATAGCCCCAGCCCGGCGGCAGCGTCACGCTCGGGCGGATGGCGATCTTGTCCGCATAATAGCCGGCCGGGTAAAGCACGGTTGCGTTCCATTGCAGGTTGAGCATGGCCGGCGTGGCCACGATCCGGCCCTGCGCGCCCTGAACCGGCGAAAGATATTGGAAGCGCACGTCCAAGGCCGTGACGCCGGCCGGCACCTCGACGTGAAAGGCGTAGACATTCACGGGATCGCGCCGCCAAGGCAAAGTTTTGCCATTGGCCTGGATGATCAGGCCGGCCAATTTATCGATCGGCCCGCGCGGGCCGTGATTGCCGGGCAGCCATTCGGGAAACAGCAAGGTGAAAGGGCCGGCTTGTGCCACCGGCACGCTTTGCTGCACCCGGAAAATCCCGCGGGCCACATCACGGGCATCGACGGCCAAGACGATTTCCCCAGGAAATGCTTTGCCCGGATCATTGGGGGCAGGAATGGGCGCGTTGGGCGCGGCCGCGATGGGGCCATAATAGGGCGCGCCGCTTTGCGCCTGCGCCGGGTTGGCAGGCAAAAGCCCGGCAGAGAACAGCACAGCCGCCGAAGCGGTAAGGCGAAGCAGTTTCGACATGATTTCCCCATATGCAGCGCGGCAGCCAGCGCATGATCCGATCGCGTAGAATCCCGTCGATCGGTCAATCATGCGCTGTTTCAACATATTGAGCATCGAACCCTGATCAAATGGAATCCGTTTGATCAGACGATGCTCAAGAGTGCACTATCGGGAAACGATATGCCTTTCGTCAAGCACCCGTGAGCGGCGAGGAAATCACGAATCCCGCGCCTATTCGTCGTCTTCGTCGGGCGGGGGGATCAGCACATCGCGCTTGCCCGCGCCGTTCGAGCCCGAAATATAGCCGTCTTTCTCCATGCGCTCGATCAAGGACGCCGAGCGATTGAAGCCAATGGACAGGCGCCGCTGCAGATAGCTGGTCGAGGCCTTGCGATCGCGCTGGATGATGGCCACGGCGCGGTCATAAAGCTCATCGCCCGATGGCCGGGCCGCGCCCGCGCCGCCGCCCATGCGCTCGACCAGATCGCCGTCTTCGTCGCGATCCGTGCCGTCATCGCGTTCTTCCGTCACATCGGTGCGATAGCTGGGCGGGCCCTGGTCTTTCAGCACCTGCACGACACGATCGACTTCCTCGTCGGAAACGAAGGGCCCATGCAGGCGCCGGATGCGCCCACCCACGCCCATGAACAGCAAATCCCCCATGCCGAGCAATTGCTCCGCGCCTTGCTCACCCAAAATAGTGCGGCTGTCGATTTTCGAGGTCACGGAATAGCTGACCCGCGTCGGCAGCACGGCCTTAATCGTGCCGGTAATCACATTCACCGAGGGGCGCTGGGTGGCCATCACCACATGGATGCCCGCCGCCCGCGCCATTTGCGCCAGGCGCTGCACGGCCGATTCGATCTCCTTGCCTGCCGTCAGCATCAGATCGGCCATTTCGTCGATGACCACGACGATATAGGGCATGGGTTCCATGGGCAGCGCGCGTGTCTGGAACACCGGCTCACCCGTCTCTTCGTTGAAGCCCGATTGCACGGTCTTTTCGAGCTGTTCGCCGCGGGCCAAGGCCTCGCGCACCTTTTCATTATAGCCGCTGATATTGCGCACGCCGAGTTTGGCCATGCAGCGATAGCGTTCCTCCATCTCCCGCACGGTCCATTTCAAGGCCACGACCGCCTTTTTCGGCTCGGTGACGACGGGAGAGAGCAGATGCGGAATGCCTTCATAGACTGAAAGCTCCAGCATTTTGGGATCGATGAGGATGAAGCGGCATTGTTCCGGTGTCAGCCGGTAAAGCAAAGACAAGATCATGGCATTGATGCCCACCGACTTGCCCGAGCCGGTGGTGCCGGCGATCAGCAAATGGGGCATTTTGGCCAGATCGGCGGCGAAGGGCTCACCTTCGATGGTTTCGCCAAGGGCCAGCGGCAATCCGCCTTGATTGCCGATGAAGGCATTGGAAGCGATGAGGGAGCGCAGATAGACCGTTTCGCGCTTGGCGTTCGGCAGCTCGATGCCGATGGCATTGCGCCCGGGGATGACGGCCACGCGCGCCGAGGCCGCGCTCATCGATCGCGCGATGTCTTCGGCCAGGCCAATCACCCGCGCGCTCTTCACGCCGGGGGCCGGCTCCAGCTCGAACAGGGTGACGACGGGGCCGGGATTGGCCGCCACGATTTCTCCCTGCACGTTGAAATCGGCCAGCACCGCTTCCAGCCGGCGTGAGGCCGCGTGCAAAGAGGGGCCATCGGCCACGATCTGGCGCGGTTTGGGCGGATTGAGGAGATCGAGCGAGGGCAGGCGAAACTCGCTGCGCCCCTGCGGGCGGGCCCCGTTTGGTGCGCCGGTTTTGCGGGTGCGCGTGGGGCCGGCCGGGGCCTGGGCGGGCAGAGGGCTTTGGCCCGGCCGCGTCGGGCTGGCCATTGGCGGCTCGGTCGCATCGGGATCGAACGCCGCGAAATGCGGGGCGTCCAAGGCGGGTTCGTCCGCCTCTTCGGGCGAGAGGCGGGGCATGTGCCGGCTCGGAAAGGCTTGCGCCAGCCGGCGATCCAGTTCCTGCACCGGCGAGGCGGGCGGCACGATCGCCGGGGCGCGCGGCTTGGGGCGCAGCACCGCGCCTGCTTGGGCGGCCAGGCTTTGCCCCAGCTTGCCCAGCGAATCGGCGGCGATGGCCACGTCCTTGGGCGTCATGCGAAAGGCCCAGCCAAAGGCGAAGGCCCCGCCCGCCGCGGCCAGAATGGCGGCGAAAATCTCTGGGCCGGGAATGCCGGTGATCGACAAGATGGCGTCCAAGGCTCCCTTGACGCCATCGCCGATCAGGCCGCCAGGGCCGCTGGCCAAGGGCCAATTGGGTGGGCGCGGCGCATGGCTGGCCAGCCCGGCCAACAGTGCGATGGCCCCGGCCCCGGCCAGAAGGCGGGTCTGCGGCATGGGCTGCAGCATGCGTTTGTTCAAAATGCGCAGCAGGCCGGCCCCGGCCAAGGCGGCCATGCAGGCCGGTGCCGCCATGCCAAAGGCCTGCCAGGCCAGATCGGCCAGGATCGCCCCCGGGGCCCCAAACAGGTTTTGCGGCGCGATATCGGTGGCGGTGTTGAGGCTGGGATCGCCTGGTTTCCAACTGGCCACCGCCCCGAGGCCATAGAGGCCGCAGGCGGCCGCCCCCAAAGTCAACGCAGCGCGCTTGAACGCCGTTTTGGCCGCAGGCGTGCTCAGCGGCGGCTCTTCCGGCACCGCATTTGGCTGGCGCAAGGGGGGCATGTCAGGGACATAAGCGTGTCGCATGGGCAAACACTGCCCGCCGCTGGTTAACCGGCCGTGAAGGGGGCTTTTCATGGGCTGCACGGGATTTGCGCGGGCTGATCGACGCGGGCGATGCGGCGCGTTAAGAAGGGCAAATGAAATCTGAAGTGCAAACCTGTGATGTGCTGGTCGCCGGCGGCGGCATGGTGGGGCTGACTTTGGCCTTGGCGCTGCGCCAGGCCGGCCTTGATGTGATCGCCGTCGATGGCGCGGAGCCGGCCGCCCAGCTCGCCCCGACTTATGACGGGCGCGCATCCGCCATCGCCTCGGCGTCTTGGCGCATGCTCAAAACCCTGGGCTTGGCTGAGCGGATCGGGGCCCATGCCCAGCCCATCGAGGAAATCGTGGTCTCTGATGGTCGCCCCCATGGCTCCAGCCGCAAATCGGGCCCATCGAGCCTGTTTCTGCATTTCGATCGGCGCGAGCTTGATCCCGGCCCGCAGGGCGAGGCGCTGGGCTATATGGTGGAAAACCGCCGCCTGCGTTTGGCGCTGGCGCAACAGGCGCGCGACAGCGGCCTCGATCTGCGCGCCCCGGATGGGGTGGAAAGCCACGAAGTGCAGCCTGGCTCGGTGCGGGTTCGGCTGCGCTCTGGCCAGATCGTGCGGGCCGGCATGCTGGCCGCCGCCGATGGGCGCGACAGCCGCACAAGGCGCAGCGCCAGCCTGCGCAGCACCGGTTGGGCCCATCAGCAAACCGCTTTGGTGGTCACCGTGCGCCATCAATTGCCGCATAACGGCATCGCCCATGAATATTTCCTGCCGGGCGGGCCCTTTGCCATTTTGCCGTTGAGCGAGAACCGCGCCTGCGTTGTCTGGACCGATCACGCGCCGACGGTGAACGCGCTGCTGGCGCTCTCGGACGGGGACTTCCTGGCCGAACTGCGCGCGCGCTTCGGCGCGTTTTTGGGGGATCTGGCCATCGAGGGCCCCCGTTTTTCCTATCCGCTCAGCGTGCATGTGGCCGAAAAGCTGATCGCGCCCGGCCTTGCTTTGGTCGGCGATTCCGGCCATGGCGTGCACCCGATCGCGGGGCAGGGGCTGAATATGGGCCTGCGCGATGCTGCGGCGCTGGCCGAGGTGCTGGTCGATGCGGCGCGCCTCGGCCTCGATCTCGGGGCCGCCTCCACGCTGGAGCGCTATGATCGCTGGCGCCGTTTCGACAATGCCTTGCTGACCTGGGCCACCGAAGGCTTCAACGCGCTGTTTTCCAATGATTGGGCGCTGCTGCGGCTGGCGCGCGATGCCGGCATGTCGGCCGTTTCCGGCTTTGGCCCGGCGCGGCGCTTTTTCATGAAGGCGGCGGGCGGCCAGCTGGGCGACTTGCCGCTTCTGCTGCGCGGTGAGGCGCTGGCGCTTTAGCGGCCGCCCGATCAGGCCAGTTTCACCGCCGTGCCATAGGCCAGCACTTCGGTGGCCAGGCCCCGGCCGGCATCGGTGGCATCCATGCGCACGCCGATAATGGCATCCGCCCCCATGGCCCGCGCGTTTTCGATCATGCGATCGAGCGCCTGTTCGCGGCTTTCGGCCAGCAGCTTGGTGTATTCATGGACTTCCCCGCCGATGGCCATCCGGATCGAGGCAATGATATCGCGGGCGAAAAAGCGGGAACGCACCACATTGCCGCGCGCCAGGCCGAGATGGGCGCTGATGGTGCGCCCGGCGACATCAAAGGTGGTCGATAAAATCATGGCTCAACGCTCCACATTCTTGCTGTATTGGGCACCTTCGGCATCGGTGACCTGATCGGCGATGGCCCGAACGACCATCCAGGCCAGCCCGACCAGGCAGAACAGGATGCCGAGCCCGACGGTGATCGGCGCGATCAGCACGGCGGATAGGGCGCTGGCCATGGCCGCCGGATTGCCGAGGCTGAAAGCCCCCGCCAAGGTGCCGAACATGCCCAGCACCCAGGCCAGCGCCAGCAGGCCCGCCCCAATACACCAGCACAAAATGGCCGCATCGGCGCGGCGCTCCAAATTGGCGGCCATGGGCAGATCCTCGTATCTCCGCAAGGAGTTTAGGCAAACAACACGGCGCGCGCCAGCAATAAGCAGAATTCTTTGCTCAGGCCCGCTCGGCCAGGCCGCGCAGCAATTCCCAGGCATAGATGCCGGTGCGATGGCCATCGCTGAAGATCAGCCGCACGGCATAGCGGCCAACCGGCTCGGCCTCGATCACCTGGATCTCATCGGGAATGAAGGGCGCGGGCGGGCGCGCGCCGCCATGGCCGCGCATTTCCGCCGAGGGGCTCTCCAGGCGCAAGGCCCGAAACGGGATCGTGCCGCAAAAGCCATCGGCGAAGCGGATGCGCAAGACCCGCGCGGCGCGATCGAATTCGAGATCTTCGGGCCATAAGCGATCCTGGCTCATTTCGCGCTGTTCAGCTCGCGCGCTTCGGCCACCAGCAAAATGGGCACGCCATTGCGAATGGGATAGGCCAATCCGGCCTGTTCGCTGATCAATTCCTGCCGCTGGCGATCATAGCGCAAAACCCCGCGCGAAGCCGGGCAGACCAGCACCTCCAGCAGGCGCGGATCAAGATCGACGGCGGGATCTGGCTGCTCGCTCATTGCAAATGGCCTCCGGGCGTGGGGCCGCCGGCCCCGCGCGATGTGGAATTCAGCTCCAGCAGGGCGATGAGGGCCTCGACCCGTTCGCGCAGATTGCCCGCTTCCAGCAGGGCCTGCTTTTCTTCCGGCTCGAACGGGCACAAGGCGGCCAAGGCATTGACCAGGGTTTCGGCGGGCGCTTCTTCCACCGCCGACCAATCGGCCGAAAAGCCATTGACCTCGACATAACGGCTCAAGGCCGCGCTGAGCCCCGCCCGGTTGATATCGGCCCCCACAGGCGCATTGAGATCATCGCGGAAGCGGCTGTAATCGGCGGCGATTTGCCGATAGGGTGCCAGCGTTTCGACCTCCCGCACCAGGGTGAAGCGGTTGATGCCCGTCAACGTGATGAGATAGCGCCCATCGGGCGTTTCGGTGAAGGAGGTGATGCGGGCCAGGCAGCCAACGCCGGCCAGGCTGGGCTTGCCAATGCCCATGCCGCGCTCCATCGGCTGGATCATGGCCATCAGGCGCTGGCCGGCCAGGACATCATCGATCAGGTTGAGATAGCGCGGCTCAAAAATATTGAGGGGCAGGGTGCTGCGTGGAAAGATCAGCGCCCCCGCCAAGGGGAAAATGGGAAAAACGCCGGGAAGATCTTCAGGCTTGCGAAATCCAAAGGCGCTCATGATCCGGCCTTCAAGAAAACAGCAGCGCGGAAAGCCGGCGCCGCCCATTGCGGGCAATATCCGATGTCAGGCCCGCGGCATCGAATACCTGGAGCAATTGCTTGCGCGCGGCTTCTTCGTTCCAGGCCCGGTCGCGCTCGATGATGGCGAGCAAATGATCGGCCGCCCCCGCCAATTCCCCGCGCGCGATCAGGGCATTGGCCAGGGCAAAGCGCGTTTCCAGATCCTCCGGGTTGGCGGCCAGGCTGGCCTTGAGGCTGGCGGCATCGCCGGCCTTTTCCCCTTGGGCCGCCAATTCCAGGGCCGCGCGCGCGCTGGAAAGCTCCGGGTCATTGGCCTTGGCCGCGGGGGCGAGGCTGAGGATTTCCTTGGCCCGTTCGGGCTCGCCGGCCGCGAGGAAGCAGCGCGCCAGCCCGGCAATGGCCTTGGTGTTTTCCGGCTCGAGCTCCAAGATTGCCCCAAATGCCTCGGAGGCCAGGGCCAGATCCCCGCCGCGCAAGGCTTCGAGGGCCGCATCGAGCATGGCGTCGATATCGGCCGCCGGATCGGGCCCGCCGAGAAGACGCTCGATGAATTGCTTCAACTGGCTTTCGGGCAGGGCCCCGACAAAGCCATCCACCGGGCGGCCCTTGTGGAACGCAAACACGGCGGGGATGGAGCGCACGCCGAGCTGGCCGGCCACGCCGGGATTTTCATCGATGTTGAGCTTGACCAGCCGCACCTTGCCGGCGGCGGCACCCACAACGCGTTCCAAAGCCGGGGTCAATTGGCGGCACGGGCCGCACCAGGGGGCCCAGAAATCGACCAATACCGGCGCGCTTTGCGAGGCCTCCAGCACGTCGGCGAGGAAAGTCGCGTCACTTCCCGATTTGATCCAATCCTTTGGCCCGGCTGCAGCGTGTGACATCATCTTTCCTTGCTCGATGCCTCTTACATGATCGTTTGGGCCGCGCGCTTCAATCCATTTTCCGCCATTTTGGCCCCTCATCTTCGCTGAAGGTCACGCAATCCCATTGCGCGCCCAGTCTTTGCAGGAAAATTCGCAAATCAGCGGGGCTGATGCAGGTCGTGGCATCATTGCGCAAAGGGTGGAATTGGATCAAGGGGGCAGCCAACAGCGCGCTGTCCAGCACAAAGCGCACGCGGCGCGCCCCATCATTGAGCAAGGCAAAGGCCGTGACCGCGCCGGGCAAGACCCCCAACAAGGCCATAAGCTGATCGGCGGAGCCGAAGCTCAACCGGCCCCTGGCCCCGAGCAGGCGGCCCAGCAGAACGAGATCGATCCGGGCCTGGGCGGCGGCGCTGATCAGCCAATACTTCCCGGCGCGATCCTTCACGAACAGGTTTTTGGTGGGCGCGCCGGGCAAGGCCGCGTGCAGATTCTGGCCTTGCGCGACGGTGAACACCTGCGGGTGATCATGGGTTGGGCACACCAGGCCCCAGGCCTGCAATTGCGCGAGGAGCGTCTCACGCGTGTGCGGCGAAGGCGGCTTTTCTGGCGGCGTGGGCTGGTCTAAGGGCATGGGCATGAAGCTGATCTGTTATACCTTGCACGAAGAGCCATGCGAATTGGTGCCCGGGCGCCCCGATCGGGATTGGATGGATGCCTTCTCGCAACGCCATCCCTATCGCTGCCTGCCCATGGTGCTGGCCAATACCACGGGCTGGGAGATTTTATCGCCGGTTTCCTTCACCGCGCAATGGAATGGCGGCCCGGAAAAAGGCGATATCCGCATCGATGCCGATGACGGCAGCGATCCCGATCAGGTGGCGCGCATCGTCGCCTCGCATTTCACGCGCGGCGTGCTGACTTTCCATACCGGCTATTTGTTTCGCACTCCGCCGGGCTGGGATTTGGCGGTGGCCGGCCCGCCCAACGCCGTGAAGGATGGGATCCAGCCCTTGATCGGCATCGTGGAGGCCGATTGGCTGCCCTTTCCCTTCACCATGAATTGGCATTTCACCCGGCCGGGCTTGATCAGCTTCAAAAAGGGGGAGCCATTCTGCTTTGTCTGGCCCATTCCGCATGCCGGCGTCGATGCATTTGAGCCGGTGGTCAAATCCATAGCCCAAGAGCCGGCTTTGAAAGCCGAATACGAGGCCTGGACGCAATCGCGCACCAGCTTTCTGGAAAATCTGCGTGCGGGCGATCCCGAAACCGTCAAGCAGCGCTGGCAGCGCCATTATTATAAAGGCGAGACGGTCACCGGGAACAAGCCGGCGGGCGAAAGCCATATCAATCGCCGCCGGCTGAAAGCCCCGCGCAAACTGCGGCCTGATGAGGAATTATAAAAAACCGTAAGGATCGATATCGATCTGAACGCGCACCGCGGTGGCCAGCTTCACCTGGCCGACCCAGGCCGCCATGAAGCCGGAAAGATCCACGCTGCGATCGGCCCGGGCCAAAAAGCGCCGCCGGTGCTGGCCGCGCACGATGCTGAGCGGGGCAGGGGCCGGGCCCCAAACCTCCACGCCCTCGGCATTGGGCAGAGCGGCGCTCAAGGCCGCGCAGGCCAGATCGGCACCCTGCTGGCCGGGGGCCTGGACGATCAAGGCCGCGAGGCGTCCATAAGGCGGCATGCCCGCGGCCTGGCGGGCGATCGCCTCGCAGGCCAAAAAGGCATCCCGATCGCCGGCGGCCAAAGCCTGCATGGCGTCATGCTCGGGCGCGTAGGTTTGGATCAAGGCGCGCCCCGGTTTGTCGGCGCGGCCGGCCCGCCCGGCCACCTGGCTGAGCAATTGATAGGTGCGCTCTCCGGCGCGCAAATCGCCGCCCTTGAGGCCCAGATCGGCATCGACCACGCCCACCAGGGTCAAGCGCGGAAAATTGTGCCCCTTGGCGACGATTTGCGTGCCGACGAGGATGTCGATTTCGCCCCCCGCCATGGATTCCACCAAAGCGCGAACCTCTTCGCCCGATTGGGCGGTATCGGAGGAAAACACCGCGATGCGCGCCTGGGGGAATAGTTCGCGCGCCTCTTCTTCCACGCGCTCAACGCCCGGCCCGATGGAGACAAAGCTATCAAGGGCCAGGCATTCCGGGCAGGCCTTCGGCTTGGCCATGGAAAAGCCGGTGAGGTGGCAAACCAGCCGGCCGGAGAAACGGTGCTCCACCAGCCAGCTATCGGTATCGGGGGCCTTCATGCGGTGCCCGCAGGCCCGGCACAGAGTGAGCGGGGCATAGCCGCGCCGGTTCATATAGAGCAAAGCCTGTTCGCCGCGCGCCAAAGCCTGCGCCATGGCAAAAGTCAGCCTGGGCGAAAGCCAGCGGCCCTTTTCGGGCGGATCCAGCTTCAGATCGATCAACTCGATCTGCGGCAGCACGGCCAGGCCATGGCGGGCCGGCAATTTGATGTGCGCATAGCGGCCGGTCTGGGCATTGACCAGCGTTTCCAAAGAGGGCGTGGCCGAGGCCAGGATCACGCCCGCGCCGCTCAGCTTGGCGCGGGCCACCGCCAAATCCCGCGCCTGATAGGCCACCCCATCCTCCTGCTTATAGGAGCCATCATGCTCTTCATCGATGATGATCAGCTTGAGATTGGCGAAGGGCAAAAACAGCGCCGAGCGCGCGCCGAGTATCAAGCGGGCCCGCCCGAAGGCCACTTCGCGCCAGGCGCGCTTGCGGGCCTTATCGGGAATCGCCGAATGCCATTCCACCGGCCGCGCCGCGAAGCGCGCCTCGAAGCGGGCCAGCACGGCCTGGGTCAGCGCGATTTCCGGCAGCAGAACCAAGACCTGGGCACCGGCATCGCTGCGCAGGGCCTCGGCGGCGGCTTCGAGATAGACTTCCGTCTTGCCCGAGCCGGTCACCCCATCGAGCAAGGCCACATGAAAGCCCCCGGTTTTGACCAATTGGCACAATTGCCCGGCCGCCTCGTGCTGCAAAGGCGAAAGCTGGCGCCGATCCCCGCCATCGCATTGCGGCTCCGGGAAAAAGCCATCCTCGGCGCATTGCTCGGCCACCAGCGCGCCCGTCTCGATGAGGCCCTTCACCGCCGCGGGGCTGACCTCTGCGCGGCGCGCCAATTCGGCGGCGCTGGCCGGCTCGCTGGCGGCGAGCGCCAAAATGGCGGCCCGGGCCGGGGTGAGCCGCCCGCTCATCACCCCGCTGGTGCGATAAATCGTGCGCATGGGGGCCGGCTCGAGCATGCGCTCGCCGCGCACCACCATTTTCAAGATGAGGCCAAGCGGGGCGCAGACATACCGCGCTGTCCAATCGATGAAGCGCCGGCTCGTTTCGGGAAGCAGCGGCCCCGCGATGCGCGCCTCGACGGCCTTCAGATTGCCCGCGGCCGGGCAATCGCGCTCAACGCGCCAAACCAATCCGTGGATGCGCCGCGAACCCAGCGGGGCAAGGACATGCTCTCCCGGCTCCAGCGCCCAGGCGCTGGGGGCCTGATAATCGAAGGGTTCCGCCAGCCGCAGCGGAAACAGCACGCTGACGCGGTCCAGCCCTGCGTTGAGGTTCGGGGGAGGGGAGAACATCGGCAACGTGACATTCACGCCGCGCGATGCTGATTGGTTGCGCCGACGCGGCGAATTCGGAGCGCTCATGACGCAGCACAATAGGAATCTCCCGCCCCAGACGCCAGCGCCGCATGCCCTGGAATTGTTTTTGCTGTATCTGCGCGATGAACGCCGCCTCAGCCCCCGGACCTTGGAGGCCTATGGCCGCGATGTGCGGGCCTTTTTCGATTTTCTCGCGCCGCATCTGGGCGGGCCCGTGCATCTTGCCGACATCGCGGGCCTGGAGCCCGCCGATCTGCGCGCGTATCTCGCCTTTCGCCGCAAGGGCGATGCCCCGCTGGGCGATCGCTCGATCGCGCGGGCCCTCGCCGCCATCCGCGCCTTTTTGCGCTTTCTCGATCGCCGTTGCGGGATCGCCAATGCGCGGGCCAGCCTGGTGCGCGGGCCGCGCCTGAAGCCCGGCTTGCCGCGCCCGATCGGCCAGGAGGCGGCGCGCGAAATGCTCGAACTCGCGGGGCAGGACAATGCCGAGGCCTGGATCGCGGCGCGCGATGTGGCGCTGCTGACTCTGCTCTATGGCGCGGGGTTGCGCATTTCCGAAGCCTTGGCTTTGCGCGGCGCCTGCTGGCCGGTGCAAGACAGCCTGCTTATCCTCGGAAAGGGCGGCAAAGAGCGCTTCGTCCCAATTTTGCCGGTCGTTCGCCAGGCCATGGCCGCCTATGTTTCGATCCATCCAAAATCACAAATGCGTGATCAGCCGTTTTTTGTTGGCACCAGAGGAGGGGCGATGAGCCCCCGGATCGCCCAGTTTTTGGTGGCGCGCCTGCGGGCCAGGCTTGGCCTTCAAGCCAGCGCCACCCCCCATGCATTGCGCCACGCCTTTGCCACGCATTTGCTTTCTGGGGGCGCGGATTTGCGGTCTATTCAAGAGCTTTTGGGGCATGCTTCGCTCTCCACCACACAGCGCTATGCGGCAGTCGAAGCAGATCAATTGCTGGCTCTATTTGATCGCACGCACCCTCGCGCCTACAAAAAAATCACTTGACAGCAAAAATCGAAGATATCCAGCGCGCTAACCATTCGGGAAGGAAATTGTCCCTCTATGGGGCACAGCGGTTCCAATCAATCGCTTCAATGGTGTGTCAAGTGTTCAAGTAAAGACTGGAGTAAGTATCATGGCAAAAGAAAAAGCAAAGGTGGCCCCGGCCGCTAAGACGACCAAAACGACCAAGACGACCAAAACGGTGAAAGCCGCCGCTCCCAAGGCGAAAATTGTGAAGGCTGCCAAGCCCGTCGCCCCCAAGGCGAAGGTGCTCAAGGCCGCCAAGCCCGTCGCCCTCAAGGCGAAAATTGTGAAGGCTGCCAAGCCCGCCGCCCCTAAGGCGAAAATTGTGAAGGCTGCCAAGCCCGCCGCCCCTAAGGCGAAAATCGTGAAGGCCGCAAAGCCCGCCGCCCCCAAGGCGAAGGTGCTCAAGGCCGCCAAAACCCCCGCCCCCAAGGCCAAGCCCGCCGCTAAGCCCGCGGTGAAGACGGCCAAGCCGGCTGCCAAGCCCGCTGCCAAGCCGGCAAAGCCCGCTACCAAGCCGGCCAAGTCTGCCGCCAAGGCCCCGAAAAAGGCCGTCGCCAAGAGCATCACCATTGCTCCGGCGCTGACCCGCTCGGTGGTTTCCAGCAAGGGCCGCCGCAATTCGGTGAATGGCGCGCTCGTTCGCTAACATCTGCTGCGGGGCTTTCCCGCAGCGCGTTCTCGATCTTGACGGCGTCGCAAGGAAACACCCTACCAGCGGCGCCGTTCCCATTTGGGGCACCGGCTTGCATCAAAATTGATAATGTGCTTTGTAATATAAAGTACGTTGGAGAATTGAATGCTGAACAGCCAAATCGCCGAAGATCTGGCCGAGGTGCGGGCCTTGGCCGAGCAGGGCCGCGCTGCCCCCTTGCTCAGTGGCGCGCATCTTCTGGGCTATGGCCTGCTGCTGTGTTCTGCCTGGGCGGCCCATTATGCCATCCTCAAACAGATCGGCTTTGGCCCCGGCTTGGGCGCATGGCTGGGGGGGCTGTGGGCCGGGTTTGGCATCAGCAGCACGCTGATGAATTGGGCCTTGCGCCGGCGCCTGCGCGGGCGGCCGGGCCGCGGTTCGGTAGGAAATCGCGGCGATCGGGCCATGTGGACGGGTGTCAGCCTGGCGCTGCTGGCCATCGTTATTGGGGCCTTGCTGCGCATGGTCGTGTTTCACGATTTTGCTGCGCCCAACACCATTTTGCCGGCGGCCTTCGCGCTTTATGGCGCGGCCATGATCGGCTCGGCCTCGCTGTCGGGCGAAAAGCTGCTGATGCGGTTCGGCGCTGTGGCGATCGGAATGGGCTGCGTTGCGGGAATCATCGCCAACTTGCCGGAAATGTATCTGCTGGGTGCCTGCGCGGCTCTGGTGGTGTTGGCCTGGCCGGGAATCCTGCTCATGCGGCGTGAACCTGCCGCGGCGGCATGAGCGATGAGCATTTATGACCACACCGCCCTCGATGAGATCATCCACGGGCGCTTGCGATTGGGCGTGATGGCCTATTTATCAACGGCCAGCCCGGCCAGCTTCCTTGAGTTGCGCGCCCAGACCAAAGCCAGCGATGGCAATCTTTCGGCCCAGCTCGCCAAGCTGGAAGAGGCCGGCTATGTGGCCATCCACAAGCGCTTTCAGGGCAAAAAGCCGATGACCGATGTGGCGCTGACGCCCCAGGGGCGCGAGGCCTGGATCGCCTATCTCGATCGGTTGAGGGCCTTGCTGCCCCCGGGCAACGGAAGCGCATGAGGCCATAGGATAAAGCGCTGTTGTCAAGCCCAAACGGCGCTGCTAGGGGTGGCCCCTGCGAACTTGCCGGTGCGAACCAGCGATGGCGCAGCTTTGGTTTTGGCCCTGACATTTTGGCCCGGCGCTCTTTGAGCGCGAGGTTGCCCAAATCCTGTGAGGGTGGCCCGCGATTCGGTTCGCGGGCGCTGTGATTTCTGGTCTTTCCCACTTTTAAGAGGCGAACACTTGGCGCAGACGACGGATTCAGGCGGGATGGAGGCGGCACGCCGTTATTGCGATGCGCTGTTCGAGCTGGCGCTGGAGCAGAACGCCCTGGAAGCGGCCTCAAAGGATCTCACCATCTTGGCCGCCGCCTTCACGCAAAGCGCCGATCTGCGCGCGGCCGCCGCATCGCCGCTGATCGCGCCGGCGCAGCGCGAACGCGCGCTGGCGGCCGTGGCGGCGCATTTGGGGCTTTCCTATCTGGGCGGGCGCTTCGTCGGGGTATTGGCGCAGAATGGCCGCGCCGGCGCGATCCCCGATATCGCCAAGCTGTTCGCCGCCCGCTTGGCCGCCCATCGCGGTGAGCGCGCGGTGGAAATCACCCTGGCATCCCCGGTTTCGGGCGCGCAGCAGAACGAGCTGATCGCCGCTTTGGAGGCGGCTTTGGGCCAGAAGATCCGCGCCGAAATCCGGGTGGATGCCCAGCTTTTGGGCGGCTTCAAGGTCCGCGCCGGCTCGCTTCAGTTTGATGCCAGCTTGCGCAGCAAGCTCGATTCCCTCGCCATTTCCCTCATGTCCTGAGCCTTAGGAGCGAAGTTCCATGGATGTCCGCGCTGCGGAAATTTCCGCGATTTTGAAAACGCAGATCAGCAATTTCGGCGCAGATGCGCAGGTTTCTGAAGTTGGGCAGATTCTCTCGGTGGGCGATGGCATCGCCCGCGTGCATGGCCTGGATGGCGTGCAGGCCGGCGAGATGGTCGAATTCCCCGGCGGCATCAAGGGCATGGCCCTTAACCTGGAGCGTGACAATGTTGGCGTTGTCGTGTTCGGGGCCGATCGCGGCCTGAAAGAGGGCGATACCGTCAAGCGCCTGGGCACGATCGTCGATGTGCCGGTGGGCAAGGGCCTGCTGGGCCGTGTCGTCAATGCCCTGGGCGAGCCGATCGATGGCAAGGGCCCCCTGAGCGACGTGGCCGAGCGCCGCCGCGTGGATGTCAAGGCCCCTGGCATTATCCCGCGCCGCTCGGTGCACGAGCCGATGCAGACGGGCATCAAAGCCATCGATGCCCTGATCCCGATCGGGCGCGGGCAACGGGAATTGATCATCGGCGATCGCCAAACCGGCAAGACGGCCGTGGCCCTCGATGCCATTTTGTACCAGCGCGACGCGCATGAGAAAAAGCTTTCCGAGAAGGAAAAGCTGTATTGCATCTATGTGGTGATCGGGCAAAAGCGCTCGACTGTCGCCCAATTGGTCAAGACGTTGGAAGAAAAAGGCGCGCTTTCGTATTCGATCATTGTGGCGGCCACCGCCTCCGAGCCCGCGCCCATGCAGTTCATCGCGCCCTTCGCCGGGTGCGCCATGGGCGAATACTTCCGCGACAACGGCATGCACGCCTTGATCATCTATGATGATCTTTCCAAGCAGGCCGTGGCCTATCGGCAAATGTCCCTGTTGCTACGCCGCCCGCCGGGCCGCGAGGCCTATCCGGGCGATGTGTTTTATCTGCATTCGCGCCTGCTGGAGCGCGCCGCCAAGCTGAATGACGAATCGGGCGGCGGCTCGCTCACGGCTTTGCCGATCATCGAAACCCAGGCCAATGATGTGGCCGCCTATATCCCCACCAATGTGATCTCGATCACCGATGGGCAGATCTTTCTCGAAACCGATCTGTTCTTCCAGGGCATAAGGCCGGCCGTGAATGTCGGGCTTTCGGTTTCGCGGGTGGGCGGCTCGGCCCAGATCAAGGCGATGAAGCAGGTGGCCGGGGCCATCAAGGGCGAGTTGGCGCAGTATCGCGAAATGGCCGCCTTCGCCAAATTCGGCTCGGATCTCGATGCCTCCACCCAGCGGCTGCTCAATCGCGGCGCGCGCCTCACCGAGCTTTTGAAGCAGGATCAATTCTCTCCCGTGCCAGTGGAAGAGCAGATCATCCTGATCTATGCCGGCACGCGCGGCTTTCTGGATAAAGTGCCGCTGGCCGATGTGCGCCGCTATGAGCGCGAATTGTGCGCCCATCTGCATGCGCGCCACGAGGATTTGCTAACGGCGCTTCGCACCAAGAAGGATATCAAGGCCGACGGGATCGAGGGGCGCATCCAAAGCGTGCTGGATCCGTTCACGGCGGCCTTCGCGGCTTAGGGGGATCGCCATGCCCTCCTTGAAAGAATTCCGTACGCGCATCGCCAGCGTCAAATCCACGCAGAAGATCACCAAGGCCATGCAATTGGTGGCGGCGGCCAAGCTCAAGCGCGCGCAGGAGGCGGCCGAGGCGGCCCGCCCCTATGGCGAGAGGCTGGCGGCGGTGATCGCCAATCTGGCCAGCGCCGTGCAGGGGGATGGCGCGCCGCGCTTGCTGGCTGGGACCGGCAAGCAGGAGGTGCATCTCATCGTCGTCATCACCTCGGAGCGGGGGCTGTGCGGCGGCTTCAACACCGCCATCGTGCGCCTCGCGCGTGAGCAGATCGATGCGCTGATCCGGGCCGGGAAAACCGTGAAAATCCTGTGCGCCGGCAAGAAGGGGCGCGATCAATTGCGCCGCACCCATGGGGCGCTCATTCTGGAAACGCTGGATCTTTCCGGCTTCAAGGCGATCAACGCGGCGGCCGCTTCGCTGATCGGGGATCGGGTGCAAGCTTTGTTCGGTGAGGGCGCGTTTGACGTGGCCAGCATCGTCTATTCCCGTTTCCGTTCGGTGATCAGCCAAATCCCCACCGCCCGCCAGCTGATCCCCGCCGTCGCGCCCGAGGGTGTGGCCAAGCCGGATCTGCAAGGCGGGGTGTATCTCTATGAGCCCTCCGAGGCGGCTATCCTCGATTCCCTGCTGCCGCGTTATGTCAACGGGCAGATTTTCTCGGCGCTGCTGGAAAACCAGGCCGGGTTTTATGGGGCGCAGATGTCGGCCATGGATAGCGCCACGCGCAATGCTGGCGATCTGATCAAGAAATTGACGCTGCGCTATAACCGCCAGCGCCAGGCCAATATCACCAAGGAATTGATCGAGATCATCTCGGGTGCCGAGGCGCTTTAGCAGGCCGCTTTCCCTTCCAGGCCGGCAGCGCGTGCGGCGCATGGCGGTTTTGTAAGGCAGGGTTTGCCGTTTTGATGATAGGTCCTTGGCGATCGGATTTGGGGCAGGCGCGGTTTTGCGCCTTCCCGGGGGCGATTTTGGAGGTACCGAATGCGACGCAATCTTCTGCTGGCTGGCTTTGCGGCCTTGGCGCTGTGCGCCTGCGCGAGCCCAACGGCCAACGAATCGGGCCCACGCCCGGGCACCAATGTTATCCATCCCAGCGAACCAGGCGATCGCTTCACCGAAGAAGAAGTCGTCAATGCCGGCGCGCGGTTTTTCGGGACAACTTCAGAAACCTTCGCCGCCGCGATCGAGCGGGTGTTCAACGAGAACGGCCGCCCCGTGGGCTATATCGAAGGTGAGGAGGGCTCAGGGGCCTTTGTCGTCGGCCTGCGCTATGGCAATGGCACGTTGGTGCTGCGCAATGGCGCGCGCCGCAAGGTGTTTTGGCAGGGGCCCAGCGTCGGCTTCGATGCCGGGGGCAATGCCTCCAAGGTGTTCACGTTGGTTTATGGCCTCAACGATCCCGATCGGCTCTATCAGCGCTTTCCGGGGGTGGATGGCTCGGCCTATGTGGTGGCCGGCATCGGCGTGAATTACCAGCGCGCCGATGAGATCACCTTGGCCCCGGTGCGCACCGGGGTGGGCCTGCGCTTTGGCGTCAATCTCGGCTATCTGGCCTATTCGCGCAAACAGCACGCAAATCCCTTTTGAATGAAGGACGTTAGGGTCTAAACTCCCGGCATGGAGGAATTTGACCTCATCCTCGTGGGGGCGGGCTTGGCCAATGGGCTGATCGCGCTGAACCTGCTGCATGCACGCCCGCAAATGCGCATCGCCATGATCGAGGCCGGGCAGATCGGCGGCAATCACACCTGGTGTTTCCAGGAAAGCGACGTGCCGGCCAGCGCTTTGCCTTGGCTTGGCCCGCTGATCAGCCATTCCTGGGCGCGGCAGGATGTGCATTTTCCGGGGCGCAGCCGCCGTTTGGCCAACGGCTATCGCGCCGTGACGTCCGCGCGCTTCCGCGACGTCTTGGCCGGCACCCGTATGACGCTTTTGGCCCCGATGCGGGCGGTTGGCATCGCGCCAGATCGCGTGACGCTGGAAGATGGCCGCGAATTGCGCGCGCTTACGGTGATCGATGGCCGGGGCCAGCGCCCCAGCCGGCATCTGGATGTGCGGGCGCAAAAATTCGTGGGCCTGGAAGTGCGCACCGCCGCCGCCCATGGGCTGAGTGCGCCGGTGATCATGGATGCGCGGATCCCGCAACGCGATGGCTATCGCTTTTTCTATGTTTTGCCGTTGGCGGCGGATCGCCTGCTGATCGAGGATACGCGCTATAGCGATGCCATGGCCCTCGATCGCGCGGCGCTGCGCGCCGATGTCCTTGATTATGCGCGGGCCAATCATTGGCAAATCGCGGACATCCTGCGCGAAGAAGATGGGGTTTTGCCTGTCGCGCTGGGCGGGGATATCGCGGCCTTCTGGGCGGAAGGCCCGGCAGGCCTGGCGCGCTCTGGCTTGGCCGGGGGCTTTTTCCACCCGATGACCGGCTATTCCTTGCCCGATGGCGTGTGCCTGGCGCAGGCCCTGGCCGCCTTGCCCAGCCTGACTTCCGCGAGCGCCCATGCGGCGGCGCGCGGCCTGTCCATGCGCTTGTGGCGGGAGCGGCGCTTTTTCCGCATGCTGGCCCGTATGCTGTTCGATGCCGCCATGCCCGATCAGCGCTGGCGGGTCTTGCGGCGCCATTACGGCCTGGGGGAGGGCCTGATCGCGCGCTTTTATGCGGCAAGGCTTACCCTGGCCGATAAAATCCGTATTCTGGCCGGCAAGCCGCCCGTGCCCATCGGGGCGGCCCTTGCCAGCCTGTTGCGGCCCACCCCTATGCCCCCATACCAGCAGATCGAGCCGACATGACACCCACGCGCGCCTTGGTGATTGGTTCGGGCTTTGGCGGCTTGGCTTTGGCCATCCGGCTGCAAAGCGCCGGCTTTGCCGTGACGCTGCTGGAGGGGCGCGAGCGCCCCGGCGGGCGCGCTTATGTCTATGAGGATCGGGGCTATGTCTTCGATGCCGGCCCCACCGTGATCACCGATCCGGCCTGTCTGGAAGAGGTGTTCGCCCTCTCTGGGCACCACCTCGCCGAGTATGTGACGCTGCTGCCCGTCACGCCCTTTTATCAATTGCGCTGGGAAGACGGCACCCGCTTTGATTATGTCAATGACCAAGACGAGCTGGATCGGCAGATCGCCCGCATCTCCCCGCCGGATGTGGCGGGCTATCGGCGCTTTTTGGCCTATAGCCAGGAGCTGTTCGAAGAGGGCTATGTCAAGCTGGGGGCCGTGCCGTTTTTATCCTTTTGGGATATGATCAAGGCCGCCCCGCAGCTCGCCAAGCTGGAGGCCTGGAACAGCGTTTACGCCATGGTT
This sequence comes from uncultured Caulobacteraceae bacterium, assembly GCA_964484435.1. Classification (GTDB taxonomy): domain Bacteria; phylum Pseudomonadota; class Alphaproteobacteria; order Caulobacterales; family Aquidulcibacteraceae. The sequence goes on along the minus strand of CAZAGL010000005.1, from coordinate 6,346 downwards.
TCGCGCTTCATCGAAAACGAAAAACTGCGCCAGGCCTTTTCCTTCCATTCGCTTTTGGTGGGCGGCAATCCCTTCGAGACCTCCTCGATCTATGCGCTCATCCATGCCCTGGAGCGCAAAGGCGGCGTGTGGTTTCCCAAGGGCGGCACCGGCGCGCTGGTGCGGGGCCTCATCGCGCTGTTCGAGGATTTGGGCGGGGTGCTGCGCTGCAACGCGCCGGTGGACCGCATCCTGCTGGATGGGGCGCGCGTGCGGGGCGTTCGCCTGGCCGATGGGCAAGAGCTGGCCGCCGGGATCGTCGCCTCGAATGCCGATGTGGTGCATACCTATTCCAGCCTGCTGCGCGATACGCCGCGCGCCGCCGAAGGCCGGCGCAAAGCCGCCATGCGCCATTCCATGTCGTTGTTCGTGATTTATTTCGGCGCGCGCAAGGTTTGGAATGATCTGGCCCATCATTCGGTATTGTTTGGCCCACGTTACCGGGAATTGATCCGGGAAATCTTCCATGGCCCCAATCTCGCCGATGATTTTTCTTTATACTTGCACGCCCCGACCATCAGCGATCCGGATCTGGCCCCTAAGGGGCATACGGCGTTTTACGTGCTCTCGCCGGTGCCGCATCTGGGCGCGGCCCCTTTGGATTGGGCGCATCTCGGCCCGATCTACCGCGATGCGATTCTGAAATCCCTCGATGCCAGCATTCTGCCCGGCTTGCTGGACAATCTGGAAACCACCCGGATTTTCACGCCCGTGGATTTCCGCGATGAGTTGAATGCGCATATGGGCTCGGCCTTCAGCCTGGAGCCGATCCTGACGCAGAGCGCCTATTTCCGCACCCATAATCGCGATGATGCCATTTCCGGGCTGTATTTCGTGGGGGCGGGCACCCATCCCGGGGCCGGCGTGCCGGGGGTGATCGGCTCGGCCAAGGCCACGGCGGGGCTGATCCTGGAAGATTTCCCGCAGAGCAGGAGCGCGGCGTGAGTGACCATCTGATCCTTCTTGCGCGCGATATCATGAAGGAGGGCTCCAAGAGCTTTGCCGCCGCCGCCCGGCTCTTGCCCAAGGAGGTGCGCGTCAGCGCCTATCTGCTTTATGCCTGGTGCCGGCGCTGCGATGATGTGATCGATGGCCAGGAGCTTGGCCGCGATGTGCGCGAGGATCCGCGCTCCCCGCAAGAGCGCCTGGCTTGGCTGCGCCAGGAAACCGCGCGCGCCTTGGCGGGGGAGGCGGTCGAGGAGCCGGTGTTTCGTGCGCTGGGCCTGGTGGCGCAGCGCCATGGCCTGGCCCCGGCCTTGCCCTTTGATTTGATCGAGGGGTTTGCCATGGATGTCGCGGCGCGGCGCTATGATACCTTGGAAGACATCCTATCCTATTGTTATCACGTGGCCGGTGCCGTGGGGGTGATGATGGCCCATGTGATGGGCGCGCGCGATGAGGATACGCTCAACCGCGCCGCCGATCTGGGTATCGCCTTTCAGCTGACCAATATCGCCCGCGATGTGGTGGCCGATGCCCAAATCGGGCGCGTCTATCTGCCGATGACCTGGCTGGCCCAAGAGGGCCTTAGCCCCCAATCCGTGGCCGATCCGCGCCAGCGGGCCGCCTTGGCGCGGGTGGTGGCCCGGCTTTTGGATGTGGCCGAGCCATTTTATGCCTCCGCGCGCGTGGGCGTGGATCGCCTTGATCCGCGCAGTGCCTGGGGCATCGCCACGGCGCTGCGCGTGTATCGCGATATCGGCATCAAGGTGCGGCGGCGCGGCCAATCGGCTTGGGATGGTCGCATCTCCACCAGCCGCAAGCGCAAATTGTACCGCGTCGCCGGCGGGCTGAAGGATGTGGTGCGCCGCGCTTTGCCCTGGCCGCGCTCAGGCCTGCTGATCGACCGCCAGGGACTGTGGACGCGCCCGGCGTTCCGCTAGCAATCGGCGCAAATGCGCCGGATCGCGGGCGATCAAAAACCCGAACGAGACGGCCCCGGCTTTGGCGCGCACCGCATGGTGCAGGTGATGGGCTTCAAACAGGCGCAAAAGATAGCCGCGCTTGGGGAAGGGCAGGCCCGGAATGCGCCGATGGACCAGCCCGTCATGGGCCAGCGCGTACAGCACGCCATAAAGCGTCATCCCCAGGCCGATCCACCACAGCGGCGGCCAGCCATAGCGGCCAGCCGTGAACAGCGCGATGGCCAGGCCGGCAAAGACCAGCGCATAAAGATCGTTCGTTTCAAAATGGCCGCTGCGCGGGCGGTGATGGCTTTCGTGCCAGGCCCAGCCCCAGCCATGCATGACATAGCGGTGGATGGCCCAGGCCAATCCCTCCATGGCCAAGACGGTCAAAACCACGATGCCGATGCGATCCAGCACGCTCATTGTGCCGCGCGCTCCTTGCGCCGGATATGCGGCAAGCGCCACCATGGTGCCGCCGGGTGGAGGTGATGCTCATGATGATAGCCGAAATGGAAACAAGTGAGCAAAGAAAGCCATTCGGGCCAATCATTGGAGCGCGCATTGTGCGCATCCTTGAAGGGAAGCCGCGCGCGCCGGTGGGGTAAATAGGTTCCGAAAACGAACAATTGCAAGGAAGAGAGAATGGCTGGCGCTGCCCAAAACAGCAGGGCATTGGCCGGCTTGGCGCCGAGGAGCAGGAATGCCGTCAACACCAGGCTGACAAACACCACATTGCGCGGGCCGAAATAATTGCCAACGAAACGGCCATACCAGGGCCAGAAATGCTGGGCCGGATGGCCATCGGGATCCTGCGGCCCACCGGGCGCGGCATGGTGCGCATGGTGTTTGGGCAAGGCCTCGCCGTAATCAAAGCCGGCATAGAGAAACAGGCACACGCTTCCCATCCAGCGATTGAGGCGCGCGCGGCCGGGGGCCAACGTGCCGTGCATGGCATCATGGGCCATGATAAACAGCCCCACAAACAGCCACATATGGAAAAACATCAATAGTGGCACGAGCCAAATTTCCCCTGGCCGCATGGGCAAAGCGAACACGCTGAGGCCGATGGAAAGCCCCCAAATGCCGATCAGCAGCCCGGCCAGCAGCACCCCAATGAGGGGGCTTTGTTGGGGCCTTGCCGGGATCATGGCAGGACGGCACCGAAAAGATTCAGAAGAAAGGCGCGCAGCGGCTCGATCGGGCCGCCTTGGGCGGCGGCCAATTCCAAGGCGGCCTCGATATCTTGGCGCACGCGCTGGCGCGCCTCTTCTTTGCCGCCCAAGGAGGCGATGCTCGGCTTGGCCCCATCCTTGTTGGCATCCTTGCCCAATTGGGCGGCGGCCTGGGTTTGATCCAGAAGATCATCCATGGTCTGAAAGGCGAGGCCGATGCGCAGCCCGGCTTGGCCCATGGCCTCCACGCGGGATTCATCGGCCCCGGCGCAAATCGCCCCAAATTCCAAAGCCGCGGCGAACAGGCTGCCGGTTTTCAGCCGGTTCAGCTCATCGACGGCTTCGAGGCCGCGAAAACCAATGCGCTCACGCAGATCCAGCGCCTGCCCATCAATGAGGCCATCCACGCCCACCGCATCGGTCAACCGGGCCAAGAGCGCGATCTTTTGCGGCGGGCTGGAGGCCTGCGTGGGCCAATACCGCATAGGCGCGATTGAGCAGGCCGATGGCGGCCAGCAAGGCCGCCGCTTCCCCATGGGCACGATGGGTGGTGGGCAGGCCGCGGCGTAGTTGCGCATCGTCCATGCAGGGGAGATCATCGAGGATCAGGGAGGCGGTGTGCACCATTTCGATGGCGCAGGCCCCGTCTAAAGCCAGAGCGGGCTGGCCGCCCAATTGGGAGCAGGCCATCAGGGTCAAAACCGGGCGCACGCGCTTGCCCGGGGCCAGCAGGGCATAATTCATGGCCTGGCTAACCATGCGGGTTGCCGTGCCGCCTTCAGGATTGGCCAATTGCACGAGGCGCTGCTCGATCGCTTGGCGCAGCGCGGCCAGTTGCAAAGGCCCGGAATGTGCATCCGCGCCGATCCGCTCCGCCCCGGAATTCGGATCAGCCATGGCTGCGGTCATTGCGTACGTCTCCAGCGGGGCGTTCCATTTCGATTTTGCGATCCTGGATCAAAGCGCCATCACATCAATGTGCACAACCCATCGCGACAACACAAGAAACATGGCTGGCGGCCGGCGCTCAACGCGGCCGGTGTCAAAGCTTGGCATGGCATGGCACACTCCCATTCTTGCAAAGCGCGTGGCGGGCCCGGCTTGGGTGTGCCGAAACGGGCCGCGCTCAATCGCCGGCGGGGTTTGTGCGCAAGCCGGCCAGCAAGATAGCGGATTTGACATTGGCGCAATCCTTTAAGCCCTTCGCGGCACCGGTTTTCCTGCTGACGCTGGCCCTGATGACCGTGTATAGTGGGGCCTGGATCGTTCGCGATGTGATTTTCGGGGTTTCGCCCATTCCGATCGCGGCTTTGCGCGTGGTGGGCGCGCCCTTGATGGTTTTGGGGCTGTTCGCCTTGGCGGGTGCCCCTTTGCGCGCCGCGCGCTTGGCCTATGATAATTTCGCGCTGATTTTGCTGATCTTTTGGGCGGGCCTGTCTGTGCTTTGGTCGGTCGATCCCGCCACCAGCTTTCAGCGGGTGCTGACCATCGCGGTGGCCGCGATCGCCGCGGCCGGCCTGGTGATCCGCTTCTCAGCCAAGAGCCTGGCCCATTTGGTGGTGCTCACCACCTGCATCGGCATGGGCCTGTCTCTGGTGCTGTGGTTATCGGGAGATCCGCTGGCCGTGGACCGGATCGCCGGCGGGGTACGCGGGGCCTTTACCCACAAGAATGTGCTGGGCCAGATCACCGCGATCGGCACGCTGTTGGGGATCGGCCTGCTGCAGCGGCCTGGCGCACGCCTGTTGGGCGCGGCGGCATTGGTGCTGGGCGTGATCTGCCTGTTGGTGGCCAGATCGGCCACGGCCATCGCCAGCACCATGGCCGGCATTTTGATCCTGTATGTTTTGGCGGTGATCGGTTCGCGCCGGCTGCCGCCCTTTATCAAGCCGGCCATGGCTTTGGCCGGCCTGTTGGGCGGCGTGCTTTTGATTTTGGCCTATCCGCTGGTGCTCGAAGCCTTGGGCCGCGATGCCAGCCTGACGGGGCGGGACCAGATCTGGCAATTTACCCTGGATCGCTGGGAGCAGCGCCCCTGGCTCGGCTATGGCTTTCGCGCCTTCTGGACCGCCGATTACAATCGCGGCCTCATCGCCTCGAATTTTTGGGCCAAGTATGATCAATCGCACAATGGCTATCTCCAGATTCTGTTGGATCTGGGGCTGGTTGGCCTTGGCCTGTTCCTGACATGGCTGATCAGCGTCTTGGCGCGAAGCCTGCGCCTGCTCGGCGATCCCGATCTGCGCATGTGGATTTCGCTGTGGGCGGCCTTTATCGTCTATTCCTTCACCGAGGCCATTTACTTGACGCCCAATGGCTTCACCTGGCTGGTGATCATGCTGGCCGGCATGGTGACGGGCTATTCCGTGGCGCGCCCAGCAAGCCCTCATGGTGGCCAAGCCAGCACGCCGTTATCGGCGGTGACATCCAGCGGCTGATCCAAAGCCTTGCCCTCGATCCTTGCTTGCCCGCCGGCCGCGCGCACCAGGGCGCAGCCCGCCGCCACATCCCACAGCATGATCGCGCGCTCCCAATAGCCATCGGCGCGCCCGGCCGCCACATTGCACAAGGCCGCCGCCGCCGAGCCGATCATCCGCACCTTTCGGAAGGCGGCCATGCGGCCCATCAGCTGCGCGGTAAAGGCGGGATTGGTGAGGGCCCTGGCCGGGATGCCAGTGGAGAGCAGCCCCTCGCTGGCCGAAGTCGTGGAAGAAACCCGCAAGGCGCGCCCGTTCATCTCCGCGCCCGCCCCGACCGCCCCGACATACATCTCCTCCAGCTCGAAATTGTAAAAGGCCCCGCATACCGGTTGGCCGTGTTCGATCAAGGCAATGGAAACGCCCAGATGCGGATAGCCCAACAGGTAATTGACGCTGCCATCGAGGGGATCGACGGCCCAAAAGCGCGTGCCGGCCGCCTCACCGCTCCAGCCCGATTCCTCTGAAAGCACGCCATAGGGCGTGCGGGCGCGCAGCTCGGGCAGGATCAAAGCCTCAGCGGCCGCATCGGCGCGGATTTTCACCTCGCGACCTTGCACCGATTCTTGCGCCGCCCAGTGCGCCCGCTGCGCGCGCAATTGGCCCCCGGCCATTCGGGCAATTTCGGCGGCGAGCTGCGCCAGCGCGCGAAGTTCTGACATGGCATCCCCCATTTGGCTCCTATTCGCGCCAGCCCGCTCAGCATGAGGCGGTGGACGCGCCCTGCCAAGATGGATAAGACAAGCCCACA